>JAJSAJ010000317.1 GCA_024274855.1 Planctomycetota bacterium
CTTCAGACAATTGATCGAAACAGGAGACGCCTTGCCGAAAACTCGATCACGCCGCCACCCGCTCCCTTGTATCGCAAGGGGTTGGGGTTTTATGCGCTGCGACACACCTTTGAGACAGTTGCCGGAGAGACCAAGGACCAGATTGCTGTGAACGCAATCATGGGGCACGTCGATGATTCCATGGCTGCAACCTATCGAGAGCGAATCGGCGACGAGCGTCTAATCGCTGTAGCAGACCTCGTACGCGACTGGGTATTTCGAACATAATAATAACGGGAACACCGATATGGACCGGAGCCGAGAGCGTCGCATTCGACAGTTGCGTGACGAGTGGCGTCACCTCGCTCAGAATAAGCATCGTGGTGGCTGGGTCGACAGCCAAGACAGTATTTACATTTCCGATAACGCGCAGAGCTATTTCGCGCAGCTGAACGCTCTTGAAGAGGCGACTGGTGCACTGCTGTCACAAATCGCATGCGAAAGTGGCGGGATGCGTGTACTACTGAAGAGACTATGGAATCGCGATATCGGAGATGACACGAATCTGAAGGATGCGCAGAATCCGGCCCAGTTGTACATCCGAACGCTAAAAGCACTTTTGTTCAGGCGAAGTCCTGAAAGCGGTGACGCTTTGCTGTCACGATTGTATTGTTCCCTTGACTTATTGCCCGAGCCTCAGTATTCAAAAGACCTCCGAGGGAACACGATCAGCGACCCAACCAGCATTCTTTCTGCAGGTGAGATAGTTACGCGTGTTTTTGGTCAGGTGTCTGGAGCCAGAGCAATAGAGACGGCGAAGCATCGAGTCCGGGAGTGGATGCGATCGGGTACACTTCCAGCCAATCGGACGCGCAGAGGTCGGTACGTTGTGAGCAAGATCGCACTGGAGCAGTTGGCCACTATACACCGTTCAAAGTAATCGCCCACTGCAGGCATGGTGCTGTCTGCCGGGAGCCGTGAGGGAGAGGTTCGCGACGCTGAGTCCGCCCTTCCGTTTGCGTTGTGCGTGAGCAGGAAAATCGTGGCGAAATCGGCGATTCCTGATCAATTTCCATGAGGTTTTCAAGAAACCCCCCCTCTAAGAGCCTGATGGCTTGATCGAAGTCTCCGGGAGTGTGCTCCATAGGGTTCACAACAATCCATCCTGGTCGCCGCCATGCGGCAGGGGCCGAGTCCGCGCCGGGGAACTGTCACGGCTTTGGGGACCATCATGCGTTGGCGCGTCTTCTGACGTGAACACTCTCCACGGACCACGTTCTGGAAAATCTCGCGTAGTCGATTCATGCCTCCGCTGAACATCAGCATGCTACCCCCACGCGCCGAATATGCTTCTCCCGTGCGTTTAGAGTTGAACATGGCATTCGTGACGATTTTCAACGTCACCAAAAGTCCTTTCAGAGGATGTCCGGAGGTTTCCTGGGGTTGATCGGAGTCGGTCCGGAGGATTCCGGAACTTCCTGGTATTGCCGCGACTAGCAGCGAACAATTCGACATTCAACAAGACCTTTTCTTGAGGAGGATGTCGAATGTCAGAAACTGTATCGGCAAAACATTTCACGTCGGGCGAACTCGGCGATTTGTTGGGCGTCCAAGCCTGGCGGATCGCGCGGCTATTCGAACTGGGGCTGCTCGAAGAACCGCTACGGGTCGGAGGTCGCAGACTCATTCCGCGGTCAATGTTGCCGATGATTGTCTGCGCGTTGCGAGATCGTGGCTGGCTGGAGAGTCCCGATGACTCGCAAGTCAGCTAATCGCTCAGCGCGGACCAAGATCACGCCGCCGGAGCTGGCCAATCGCTGGGGCATTTCGCCGGACAAAATCCTTGTCTGGATTCACTCGGGTGAGTTGCGGGCCATCAACGCTGCAACACAGCGCGGAGGTCGTCCGCGCTACCTAATCGATGAACGCGACATTGCGGTATTTGAGCAACGCCGATGCGTCGAACCAAAGACGCGGCAGTCGCGGCGAGTCCGCAGAAGCTCGCCCGGTGTCATTGATTTTTTTAAGTAGGCCACACCTGCGAAATTGTGTCAGGCCAAACAAACATATGAGGCCCGAGAAAGGAACCTCTACCAACATCAAAAAAATCCGCTTCAAATCACTAACCAAAAAACGCCGCAACCGGGTCAGGGCTGCGGCGATCAAACAAGGAGATATTTTTCAATGCCATTTAGTCTACCAAACCCCGACAAAACGGGCAATGCCCCAGCAGCGCCTACACCCGCTAACCAGGCAACGTTAGACACACGAATCCACGTCACTTCATCCACCGGCCAGCACGCTGTCGATGGTGAAGATTTGCTCGACGAAGACTCGAGGACAGAGTTCACTGAATTTTGTAACGCGTCATCCACGCCTGCCATCGTCGATATCGAGAACATCCTCAACTTGAATGCAGAAGCTCGCTGGTTTCTACTGCAGCTGATTCGAGATACTGAAGCGAGTTGTCAAGTTGGCAACGAAGCTCCGACCAACATGTTTGACGCCGTCCTCCAAACCATGGTTGGCCCCGATGATATCGACTCCTGCGGCGCAGGAAGGGAAGCAGCCCTTGAGGCTGCCGTCTTACTTCACCGGAACGACCTCGATCTGGCATGTAATCGAATTCTGCAACGTCTGCGAGATCTCGGTGTCGCAGGGATGCGGATTGACGACTTGCATCAAAAAGCCAAGGCAGTACTGGGTTCGCTCACTATTGATCCAGAAGAGCAAGACGTCGAGAACGTGTTGGTCCTGTACGCCCTTCCCGGTGCGCCGGTTCCGGAAGATGCCGTGGTGCCGTCTGGTTGGGACATTTCACCGGATGGTATTCGCAGGGACAGCGGCAACTCCGATTCCGACGAAGAACTCTGCATCGCCACACCATTGGTCGTGTCGGGTCGCCTCTCGAATTTCGACCATGAGACCGAAATACTCGTCGTCAGTTGGTTTCGGGACGAACGCTGGGTTCACCGCTTGGTGGATCGCCGTGTCCTGGCCGACGCTCGCAAAATCATTGAGCTGTCCGAGTTCGGTCTGCCTGTGAATTCAAACAATGCCAAGGACGTTGTGCAGTTTGTAGCCGATTTTGAGCAAGAAAATCTTGAGTGTATCCCGCGTGCGTCGGTCTCAAGCCACCTCGGCTGGCAAGGTGACCCGCCACGTGGATTCTTGTGCGGATCGTCGTTTGTTGCGAGCCAGGGGGACGACGACTCCGATTCGATGCCTGTTGATCTGACGAAACAGGCTCCGACCGACTGGGGTGAAAACACAATCCTTTTTCAGGTAGCGGACGACGGCGATAATCAGGTGGCCGCTGGGTTCACTTCCATTGGAACGTTTGACGGTTGGCGTGAAGCAATCAGACCCGTTGAAAGGTTTCCTCGGGTCATCTTTGGGCTCGTGGCAGCTCTTGCACCGCCACTGCTGCGCATTGTTGGCTGCGACAATTCTGTTGTCAGTTTCTCAGGTTCGACGTCGACCGGAAAGACCTCTACACTTCGCGGCGCAGGAAGCGTCTGGGGGTGCCCTGACGACAATGTACCCGCGTCGGTGCTCAGCACGTGGGATGCTACCCGTGTTTACCGCGAAATATCAATGTGTATCCAAGGAGATCTGCCCCTGTTGCTTGACGATACAAAGCGTGCCAAAAGTCCCGAAGAAGTCTCGCAGACGATCTATGACGTGGCCAGCGGCCGTAGCCGCGGTCGAGGCTCGAAGAAGGGCTTGCGTGCTTCCGGAGCGTCTCGGTGTATCCTCCTGATGACCGGTGAGTCCCCTGCAGTCAGTTTCTCTAAGGACGGTGGTACTCGGGCCAGAACGCTCGAAATCTGGGGGTCACCGTTTGGTGAGGCCGATGGGGGGACAGCCAAGCTCATCAACAAATTTAACGATGGCATTCGCCAAAACTATGGCCATGCTGGTCCGAGGTTTGTCAGATATCTGCTCGACCACCAGGATGAATGGTCAGCCTGGCGAGATCGTTGCCATCAGTACCGCTCGTGCTACGAGCAACGCTCCACAGGTAACGCAATTGCCTACCGCCTTGCGTCGCCCTTGGCTTTGATTCGATTGGCTGCAGAACTAGCCAGCGAGGCTGATGTCCTACCATGGAACATGACTGACCCAGTCGAGCCTCTCTGGGATGATTTGATGGCTGAGACCGCTCAGGCCGACCAAGCCATCGCTGCTCTGCGGTTTACGAATGGTTGGGCCATAGCTCACTCCGCAGAGTTTTGGGGGCGGCACCACGGAGTTCACGATTCCGCAAGACCACCATCGGCTGGCTGGGCTGGCCAATGGGATACGAACGGTCTGCACATCGGATTCATGCCACATCGCCTACAGGAAATTCTCACCCGTGAACGTTATGACGCGGACGCAATACTCCGCACCTGGGCTGATCGAGGCTGGCTCAAAACAACTAGCGACGGTTCCGGTCGCAAGCCAAGGCCAAAAGTACGAGGAAAAATCAAGTCCGATCGGCCATGGTTGGTTGGCATATTACAGACCGCAATCGATGAGCATTGTGGCGAGTGTGACAGCAATGTGTCCGAGCATGAACGTCCGAGACGCTCATCTGAAGCCAGGCGAATTGCCAAGCCTGCGCGCAAACAACCTGCAACCGAAGTAACTGGAATTCCAAAACCGAAAAGCCGGAAGAGCAACCGCAGAAAACGTGTTGCCCGACCGTCCAAGGAAAAACCGTGGGATGACCGTAAAGCCAAACCGACAACTCAAACCGCTCGAAGGGAAGGCAAAGATGGTAGGCACAATAACGCCTGACAGACTGCCGAATCGTCCCACGAGTCAGGGCCGGTTACAGGCTTCGGTCCTGCTCGTTCATACGATGTGCGTCTTGCACCAAGGGGCGTCACAAAGCCCAACGGGGCTCGAGGTACGCAACAGACGCTGGAATGTGGGACTTGTGGGGCAAATAGCAGGGGTCGTGGGACACCATTGGGGACACAGCGCAGAGCCATTTAATACTATAAAACAAGTCAAAAACAAATAAATATAACATATACAAACTCTTTAGTCCCACATGTCCCACACACAACAACGTCTCTTATTGCTCTTCCTCCCGCCCCCGCTTCTGGTCGACCGCGTAGGGGCGCGGCGCAAGCGCCATATAAGGTTTTGTCGTTCGGAGAAAAAACGTGGGACATGTGGGACAGCAGCCGTTAACTCCTATCACGCAAACGATTTACAGTGTCCCATGGTTGTGGGGCGTGGTCGGACAAGCTTCGGGAGCTTAATCGATGGCTGAAGTTCTGAACCCTGGGCTTTACGCAGCTCTATCGAGTTGGGGTGATGCGGGGATTTCCAACGCGGGCGAACCGCGACGCGTACGTTATTTTCCCAATCACCGCTATCCCAAACGCCCGCGCGTTGAGGTGGTCGAGCGCGGGGAAGAATATCAAATCAACTGTCCGTGCTGTGGTGACCGCAGACGGCGTTTGTCAGTTAACCAGTGTTACGGCATTCCGGACAGACGGGCTGGAACAAACAATCGGCACTTGCTCCATTGTTACAACCAAAAATGTCACCTGAGCCGCAGGTTTCAGAAAATGTTCTGGTCTCAAGTTTGCAAAGCTGGCTACAATCGAAAAGTCCGCCTAGTAATCCCGGCGCCAACTGAACAAAAACCAAAGCCACCAATTGCCATAAGTCTTCCGGCACCCACCGTCCCTCTGCATCTGCTGCCGCGTGATCACCCCGCCTGCAATTACCTGAGCAGTCGAGGTTTTAATCCCGTAGATTTGGCCATTCGCTGGGGTGTGACCTACTGCGAGCACGCCCCCGACTCCAAACCTGAGGTGAAACGTCGGATCGTCGTTCCCATTTGCGCGATTCGCGCTGATCCATCGGCCAACAACGACTACCGGGAACCAGAAACGGTTCTCATGGGTTGGCAAGCGCGGTCGATCGACGATTTGGGTGGTTCGGTAAAGTACCTAAGCGCGTCCGGCCTAAAACGCAATAACGTCCTGTATGGCTTAGCCGAAGCCCTACCATTCGATGTGCCGCTTGTCCTGGTCGAGGGCGTCACCGATTGTTGGCGCTATGGAACAGGGGCCGTCGCCATTTTCGGCAAGAAGACACAACTTTCCAGACACCAAGTCCGGCAGCTGAACCAATTTGCCCCAGGTCGGCCTATCGTGATTCTCTTAGATCGGGACGCGCATCAAGAGGCTCGCTCGCTCCGGCAACAACTACGAACGGCACGGGCAATAGGCAATGGCGACAACCGTGTCGTCCTTGCAAGCCTTCCCGACAGCGTAGACGACCCTGGTGACGCAACTCGCAAAGAACTCCAACACTGCGTTGCGGAGGCGCTTGGCGAGCCAGACAAGACGATCACTCAGCCGCCTTATCGTATCATGGATGGAGCCCGTCGTTATTTCTCAGAAAAAGGTCTCGCTCGGCTTGGCGGGAGCATTGTCGTCAGCTACACGCTCACCCCAACCACTGATAACGCCATAGCTGTCTCAAGCGGCATCCTAATCGGAGAGGACGAGAAGCTTCGGATCATCGCAACGGGCATCAAGCGGACCGCTGAGTCAGTCAGCGTGCATCGCGTTTACCATGAGTCACTTCCGGCCCGGGTCTTCGAGAACCGTCACGGGATCACGCCTCCTAGTTCCTACGATGACATTGATCTCATGGCCAAATTGATCGCGGTTGCAACGGGCTGTAATGTGGCCGACGTTCACAAAAAACACAGGCCAGCGATTCCGCCCCACTTAGCTGCCTGCGCATCGAGTCTCCAGCCTCCTCTTCGCGAAACAGTCCGCACCGCAATTGAGACGCGTGTCCAATGGGATGGCGGTAACTTAGCTTCAGAAATCGACCGACTTGGGCTTAGATATGTGTATCAAGACGTCGAACTACCTGTCGTGGCACCCACGGCCGCAATGATGGCTTCTGGCGTACTCATCGACGTGCCCAAGCTCCGCGCTAAGGCTAAGCAGGTGACGACGAAACCCACCCTGCATTCCACCGCAGAGTCACTGCTCAGGCACGTTGATCGCAAGACCAACCGGGTATTCTGCAAACTTGATCCGATGGGTACGGAAACAGGTCGTTTCACGTGCAGCGTCCCGAATCTCCAAGGGCTGCTCAAGGAACTGCGAGATACGATTGTAGCGCCGACGGGATCGGTGTTACTCGAAGCCGATTTCTCTCAAATCGAACTGCGTGTCTTGGCAGAACTGTCGAAGGACGAGCGTCTGACTGAAGCGATCTGTCGGGGCGATGACCTGCACTGTCACACGGCCAGTTCCGTATTTCAGATACCCCCGGACGAAGTAACCACACAGCAGCGCCAAATCGGGAAGACAATCAACTTCGCGATCGTTTTTGGAGTCACCGCATTTGGGCTGGCAGAGAGGCTGGAGATGCCTGAATCCAAGGCTGAGGAATTGATTGACAGTTTCTTCCGCATGCACCCGGGAGTTGCGAACTGGATGGACGGTGTTCGCGATTGTGCGAAGCGGGATGGCTACGTGACAACACTCTACGGACGCCGACGTGCCTTGCAAGACGTGACTTCAACGAATCCACACGAGCGAGAACACGCATTGCGGCAGGCGGTAAATACCACTGTGCAAGGTACCGCGGCCGACATCAACAAACTTGCCTTGTCGCGACTTTACCGTCAGCTTCCATCCCGCTGCAAGATGATCATGACGGTCCATGACTCTGTATTGCTGGAAGTTCACACGTCACAGGCGGATGAGTGCGTGCGTCTCGTTAGAGATGTCATGGAGCAACTCCCGCCCAGGTTCAGTGTGCCAATGGGCATCGAGGTGTCAACGGGCCGCAATTGGCTCGCCTGCAAGTAAACCAGGTATTCACCCAGGGTTTTCCAATGTTGCGATGCAATACCGATTTGCCGCGATTCTGTCATCGTACGTTCTCATTCTGCGAGGGTGCCAGCAGCAGAAACTGCTCTCGATTTCATAGATTGCAGACGTTCCATACTTATCTAAAGGTTCGCATACCACGAGGCCCCGTCTTATAAAGCGATTGCTTCATCCCCGAATTGGTGTTGGGACACGGTGTCCTGAAAGTGAGTACGTATCATCCGTGTTGTTCCACTACGGATGTTGGGGCGTTCCGACTTTGTTGAACTAATTGTCGCCGAACATTTGTTTTATTGATAAAACAATCTTCACTGCGCGAGTCGCCCCGTGGGGTCTCAGTTTCGGAACTGGCGGGGATGCCTCGACGTCTCGGACATCGTGTCCTCTGCTCCAATTGTCGGGGGGGCAAAACCAGTGCACTTTGCAAGTACGGCCGACTCAATGGGCAGTGGTCAATTGCCATACTGGAAAAATTGCCCTTTTCAGCGGACGCAGCTTCTGGGAAAATTCCCGAATGGAACGAGTCCGTTTTCCCATCGCC
>JAJSAJ010000318.1 GCA_024274855.1 Planctomycetota bacterium
CCAAAAGCTGCGTTCGTTGCCAGCTTTTCGATCTGAATGTCGAATCTCGTGGCAGACGAATGTGAATCCGTAACGCCCCGAGAACGAGACCATTTCAGGAACGATCACCGCACGTTTTCCGCTACCTCGCAGACGAGCCAGGTTTGTGTTATCGATAATGCACCGCCAGGCCGAGTAACCCCAGAACATCAATGCTTCATGCAGAAAACACTTCATCGCAAAACGATTGAACACTCGGTAGAACTTCAAGTAGCGTCGCTTCGAGTAGCGCAAGTAGATCAGACTTGCGATCACCTTCGTCCGCTTGCCCGACAGCTTTAGGTGATAGTCGGACGTGTCGTGCTGCATCTCTTCGCCCGGCCGATCCGGCACACGATCGCAACGAACCTTGCGCGACTTGCCAAGATCCAACTCCCGCAACGCCCGTGTCAGCGTGGGATAGCTGATCTTGACCTGTTCTTCTTCCACGAGTTTCTCGTGGATCCTCTGCATCCAACCGTCACACTCACGGTACAGACGCTCAAGCAGCTCCGGCTCAAGCTGGATTTTGTCCGTCCGCGTGGTGGTCGGCATGACACCCTGTTGCTTGACGATCACGCGAACCGAGTTGCGGCTGATCTTCAGGAGGCGGCTGATTTCTCGGAGAGAAACTCCTTCCTGGTGGAGTTTAACGATGGCATTACGTGTGTCCGGATCGATCATAAAACTCTTTCATCCTTTCGCAAAACGGTGGGAATTGGCTGAGCAGGCCGCCGGTTAACAGGTTCGCTTGAGCGTGGAAGGCGCGACTGCTGAGACGCTGGTCATCGCACTTGGTCATCACGCGCTGCATCGATCTTTGCAAGCTCTGAAGATCTTTAAGCAGTCCTTGCTCGAACTCGCTACAGCCTTCCGAATTGTGGGGAACCTGCTGCATCTGATCGAGCGACCAACGCCACTTGCCGGAGTCGACCGCTTCACGCAGAGAAGCCGGGCCACGGAAGTAGCCGTGCGCCAGAAGCTCGATCTCCCGCACGCTCAAACGCTTGCCGGCCACGGCCGTCATGAATCGCTCGATCTCGCGGGGCGTCACCGAGTTCATGCGCATGAACGTTCGTAGCGTGTACATGTACGAGTAGACGGGAAAGGCGCCGCGAAAGAGGATTCGCTCGATCCCGTCGCTCAACTCGGCCAAGAGACTGCGGCGCATACTGACCCACGCCTTGCTGCGAGACACGCTTTCGGCAACGTCGGCGACACTCATCTCGTGAATTGACAACAGCTCGACAACGAATTTGGCTTGCTCCAGAATGCTCAGATCTTTGTCCTGAGAAACTCGCATCAAGTTCACGATACCCGTTGCCTCTTGGTCGCCGAGCGAAAGGTAGGGCACGAGTTCCATCCCGAGTTTCTGAGCGCAACGGTATCGCTTGAAACCGTTTAGCAGCAACCGGCCCGCAGGCGTGTCGACACCCGAAAGTGGTTCTTCGATGCCTCGCTGGGCGATCGAAGCAAGCAAGCGCGATTCACGATCCGCATCGCGCATTCGGTGCGACTCATACCGCGTGTCCAAGCTTGATCGTTCCACGATTTCACTCATCGCGATCCTCCTAAGGCGGATGTCGGTGCAGAAAACCGAGAACGTAATCCACGCTTCGCCGATTGGCCATGCTGTGTTGTCTCATGGCTTGGCGAAGCAAGTCGATCATCTGGTCGCGACTCAGATCGACCCCGTCGACCAGTTGTGCAAGCATTCGAACGTACGAGCGCAGCCGAGAATTCAACAGAGTTACCGTGTCTAGAATCACGCCACCGACTCGAATCTCGATTGGCGCCGACAAGGCATGGAGTGGTGGCTTGTTGGACGGTCGAACAACGGAGCTTGGCTCATCCGGCAGTGGAACGTCCGAGCGCGCAACGTCAGAGATGGGCTCGTCGGGCCGATTCGACTCTTGAATCGGGACCGATGAGAGTTCTGTTGCTTTCTCAGCTTCGGCGGAGGGAGAGGGTCGGCGACGATTCGCGTTGAGACGTTGTTTCTTCGCCTTACCGGCGGGCGTCCGATAGTAGGCTGAGCTCCGTTGGTTGGATCGTGAGCGCCGATGGTGCTCGCGGCAGCCGAACGGGCAGCGCAGATTCATCCGACCTGCGTTTCGTGGATGAGTCAGAAACCGAATCCCGCAGTCGGTGCAATGCGCCACGTACTTCCGCAGTTCGGAATTCGCGCCCAAGACCGAATCTAGCGCGGTCTGGTACTGGCGCACGAGCCGATTGGCGCGATCGTCTTGGTGCCAATCTCGGCGAAACGAGAAAACCTTCCCGATCGCGATACAAAAGAGCCAGGTTCTCCGTTAGGATATCAAGTCTTAATTGCACACCCTCGTCCTACCTCAACGACGCGAAAGCTTCGAGAGGAAGGGCGAGGTTTTTTCATGCAATCACCAACATTCAGAATTGCCGCTCAACACAAACGACCCATGGCTTATCAACCGCAAGACTTCCCTATCTTGCCGACACAATCCAACTGCTGTGCGCCCGATATCTTCAAAACGCTACTTGGAAACAATAAGCCGACGCTCACTTCCTTCTTTCCAAGTAGTGGGTCAATCTAGCCGACTACACATGGGTCA
>JAJSAJ010000319.1 GCA_024274855.1 Planctomycetota bacterium
GGTTGCGGTGGACGCGGGACCGGTGCCTGTCGCGATGCATTGATTGCGAAAGGGCCGAACAAGCTTGTTGCCATGGCCGACGTGTTCCCCGATCGACTGAGTAACAGCTTGAAGAACCTCCAGAGAATTGATGCGATCAAAGACAAAATCGACGTTCCGCCCGAACGGCAGTTTCTCGGATTCGATGCTTTCAAGAAAGCGATCGCTTGTGACGTCGACATGGTACTCTTGACAACGCCGCCCGGCTTTCGACCAATGATGTACGAGGCAGCAGTCAAAGCAGGCAAGCACGTCTTCATGGAAAAACCGTGTTGCGTTGATGGCCCCGGCTATCGTCAGCTGGTCGCGGCGAACAATATCGCCCAACAAAAGAAACTGTCGGTCGGTGTCGGACTGCAGCGACATCATCAGAAAAGTTACCAAGAGGGTATCAAGAAGATACATGATGGAGCGATTGGAGATGTCGTCTACCTGCGAACGTACTTCAACATGTCGGGCGGACGTCACAGCGACCGTGGTAAACCGGCAAACATGCCTGAACTGGAATGGCAAATTCGCCGATGGAATTACTTCACATGGCTTTCGGGCGACCATATTGTCGAACAGGCTGTTCATGAAATCGATATCGCCAACTGGATCATGCAAGGACATCCAATCAAGGCAAACGGATTGGGGGGCAGGCAGGTTCGTACCGGACGCGGCAATGGCCAGATTTTCGATCATCACTTTGTCGAATACGAGTATGAAGGCGATGTGAAACACTGGGCCCAGGCTCGGCAACAGGCCGGCACTTGGGAAGCCGTCTCGGACAACGCGAAAGGGACCAAAGGCAAAATGACTGTTGGCTTTGGACCCTACGGACAGGGAGGACGTGGGTACCAGGCGAAACACAAGTGGATCACGAACAACCCGTACGAGCAGGAGCATCAGGACCTGCTTGATTAGATCATTAACGGAACCGGCCAATTCGAAGGAGACTATGGCGCTGACAGTTCGATGACCGCCGTTCTCGGTCGTATGGCGACCTACAGTGGCCAGGAGGTGACTTGGGACGACGCGGTCAATTCGCAACTCGATCTGGCCCCCGACAACTTCACATCGATCAAGGATACGGCACCGGTGAAACCAGATGCGGATGGCGACTATCCGATCGCAATGCCCGGCACGACTAAGTCGTTCTAGGCTTTGTCTCAAAAGGGGAGGGCGAGGCTCCTGCCGAGCCGTTCTGGCCAACAAAACAAGAGGCTCAGCAGGAGCTTCGCCCTCCCGGAAACACGGCTTCTCCGGGTTTTGAGACAAAGCCTAGCTGATTTGTCTTTCTGAGTCGTCGTGATACACAGTCGTCGGCAGCAGAACATTTGAAGCCAAATCCGATTCGGTCCCCCGGCAGGTCTTTTCGCCTGGGGGCCGTTTTTCCATCTAGCTGGAGAAGAAAACGGCATGCGACTTCCATCTTGAAAGATCGCAGCCAATGTTCACAACGCGAACCATCCTGGTCCACCATTTAGTTTCAAGAGACTGACGACCGCTCGACATTGCTCCAGGCAGCCACCAGATCGGCCAGCAAATCATCGTCGATTTGGTCACCGAACACCAGATCATTACCCTCGCCACCGATCACCAGATCCCGTCCCGCTCCGCCGATCAAGATATCATCGTTTTCGGCCGCCTGCTCGTCAGCCGCCTGCAGTGTGGTGTCGGCCAACAAGTTCTGGCGAGTATCCAATGCCTCAGATTCCCGCGAGATTTCCGGAAGAGGTGCATCCAATTCCGAGGCTGGCTCCGCATCCTCGACAACCGACTCGACCGCTGCAACCGCCGGCAACTCTTCAACAGCCGGGCAACACGCAAACGGAGTGAACTGCTCCAATGCGATCGGCCCCATCAACGTCTCCGGCCGTTCCGTGGTAGGCGCAACGAGCGCAACCATGGTCGTCACAACCGATGGAGCATCCCACACACCTTCCCGATCTGTCATCACCGTCACACTCGACGTGAATGTCATCGCAAACGGATTGACTCGCTCATTGTCCCCCACGACCTCCACGGCCGGGGCGTCTTGCTCGATCGCATCAATTGCCAACCCTTCAGTTACAGGATCCTCGACGACAAGCTTTTCAGCGACAGTATCGTTGGCAACTGCGTCCTCGATTGGTGTATCCCCAACGACATCCGGCACTTCTTCTTCACTTTGAGCCGCCATGATAAGAACATTATCGCCACCGCCGCCAAGCAGAGTGTCATGCTCGCCCAGCAGAACGTCATTGCCGGGCCCACCATGCAACACGTCTCGCGAACTTCCGCCAACCAGGACGTCATCGCCCACACCGCCCGATATGATCGCGGGCAGATCCGTATCGTTGACCAGCACATCGTCGCCGGATCCACCATCAAGATAGATGCCGCGAATTCCATCGCGCTCGAACGACTGACGGCTCGTCGTCATGATCGCTCCATCCTCGCCGTACTGAGCCGTGCTGACGACAATCTGATCCGCGTCAGCAAACACTTCCACGGCGTCATTCAACTCGGTCCCAGTAACTGCCAGATATCCATCGACCAGTCCGATGTCACCGGCCATCAAGCGTCGTGATTCAAGCGTCTGGATTCCAAGGCGACGTCTTGAAACGGCTCGCCCGCGACACTTCAGGCGTCTCTGCCCCGACTTGTGCTTGCGTGTTTTGCGCATCATCACCACTCCTTATCGTAAAGAGAACGAGCCCCGGCAGCGGCGCACACCGCGCACATATGCCGGAAACTCCCTTGAGACTCGCACCAACCTGGTGGCGCCGCGTGGAAATGTGATGCTATTGCTCATGACACATCTCGACGTGGCCGCCGTTGGCCTTCCTTGGCGACGCCCGTGATGGGCGTTCGATACAAGTGGGCTACTCGAAGACATGCTCACCGAATCCGGCATATTTCGTGCCAGAGTGTTCAACTAACAGCCGCCGCCGACATCCTGCATGGCGGCAAGTCGTTGACACGCCTGTTATTGATCGTCCTCAGAAAACGGTATGGATTTAGAGCACCATCGGTCGTTGCAGTCTGCAGCGTGAACGCTTTTTCATAATCATGCATCGTTGTCTGAAAGATTTACCAACATAGATGCTAGCGGCGCGAGGCACCGGACGAACCATGGGCGGAGCTGCGATGGAAACCTTCGACCGACGGAGTCCGAGGAAAGAAGACGCGAGGCCATTCCCCACGGAGCTGCAGCTTACGGGTTTGGCAAACTGTTGACCTGCGCCAAGACGATGTCCTGAGGCAGACGTTCCTGTTCAAGACTCCGGTTGCTGTCGCGGCAGAGCGTGAAAGTGGCCTGCTCCTGTTCAGTAAGATGCGGCGGCAAAGCGGGCTTGCGACCGGTCCCGCTGACGGCCAGGTGTTTCCGACCGTGAAACGTCGCTTGATCCATCAGAAAGCTCAATACACCGGGAAAGACAGTCCGAAGCGATGAGAGAATCTCGAACCCCTCAACGTCGATATCCCCCCAATAAGCAATCGGACAACTACCTAGCCATGGGATGTACCGCAATAGCGTCACGCCGGCGCCCAGTCCGCCCAAGCCGACTCCTCGGCAAAGTGGTGGGAGTGTGAGAAGGTTCACCTTGTTTTCCACGATGACCGCAACCACCCGGCGCATGGGCAGGTCGGCGAGAGCGTGTAACGGTAAAGAAAGTTCCGAACAGGGGAATCCCAGCTCAGGCTTAAGCTCTGGATCGAGCAGTCGCACAAGAAGGTGTGGCTCGGCATAACGGAGGCCATAACGGCGTTCGAAGTGA
>JAJSAJ010000320.1 GCA_024274855.1 Planctomycetota bacterium
GACGCGTCAGTTTCGCTGCGCATCATCGTTCGTCGGGCGCAGGTGCCGTTGGAGATAATGAGCCCGCTCGATATTGCGGTCCGCCGTATCCAATTCGATCCCGCGGATCTTCTGGAGATGAGCCGGTTGCGTGTGAATGAACAACTTGTTGATGGTCAGGATTTCCAGATCCTCGATCAGGCCCAGGTTGACTCCCATCCGGACGCTTGACAACAAGTGCATGGTCTCTTCGCTACTGATCGTCTGGGCCGTGCACAGGATTCCATGAGCGCGGCTGACACGATCGTGAAGATCTTTCTTACTCTCTTGGAACAGGAAATCACGAGCGCGGCGTTCATAGTCGATCAGGTAGGGCACGACATCACTCACTTGACCAATCAGTTCCTGTTCCGTCTGCCCGAGCGTAATCTGGTTACTGATCTGGTAGAAGTCGCCCATGGCCTGCGAGCCTTCGCCATAGAGTCCTCTGACGGCCAGGTTGATTTTTTGCAAGCTCCGGAAGACTTTTTCAATTTGCCGGGTGATCACCAGTGCAGGCAGGTGCAACATCACGCTTACCCGCATTCCGGTACCAACATTGGTCGGGCACGCGGTCAAGTACCCCCATTGCTGGCTGTAGGCATAGGTAATGCCTTCTTCGATCAAATCATCGATTTCGTCCATCTGCTTCCAAGCGGCTTGGAGATCGAGCCCACTGTGCATCACCTGGATCCGCAGATGATCTTCCTCATTGATCATCAAGCTGAACGTCTCGGCCGTATCGATCGCAACCGCTCTCGCTCCCTCGGCCTCGGCATGTTCTCGGCTGATCAGCTGTCGCTCGACAAGAAACTGGCGATCGACTTCGTCGAGCGCGTCCACATCGACGTAGCTCAGCGCCGACCACTGATCGACTTGCTGAATCCGCTCGCGCAGACCACGCTCGATCTGCACGCGGTCTTGATTGGTACACTTGCGTATGAATGGAAAATCCGCCAGATTTCGTGCCAACCGAATACGGCTACTGATCACAATATCCGATTCCGGCCCGGAACCTCGCAGCCACTCGCCACATTGTCGCGCTAGTTCATCGAGTTTCACGTTTGATACCCATTGTTACAAGACGTTGTTTGGTTACTGACTTTTCCGCCGCCGTCAATTCCGAGCTGTGTCAATTCCGAGTCGCGTGGCCGGCTGTTTCACGAATAGCGTTGCTGTTCGATGTCACGAATCTTGTCGCGGATTTCCGATGCCAGTTCGTACTCCTCGCACTCAACCGCCACCCGCATTTCACGACGCAATTGGATCAAACGCGTTTGGGAGTCCGTCTCGTGCACACCTCGTTTGGGTTGTTTGCCAGAGTGTCGAGTCGCCCCATGAATGTTGGAGATCAGTGGCTCTAATTCGTCGTGAAAGCAAACGTAGTCGTGGGGGCAGCCGAGCCGCCCGACGTGCCGAAACTCATAGAACGTAATCCCGCAGACAGGACATGACTGCTGGTCCAAGCGAGCGAGTTGTTCGGCCGTTTGACTGACCTTGAACTGCTGCGTCAGCGCCCCATCGGTGACCGGCGCCTCGTCGACTTCATCGGCCGGTGTCAGATAGACGCGGGCGTGATCTTCACACAAGTGTAATTCTTGCGGTTTCGTCCCCGTCAGTTCCGTAATATGAAAGGTCGCCGGCTTTTCGCAGTACTGGCATTTCATGGCAACGCACCCGCCGTAAACCGGCTCCTTAGAAAATCGCCTTTCGGACTAGTCCCCGGACCCACTTATCCTGAAACTGGCTGAAAACAACTCAACCGGACAATCGCTGACCATCTGTTAGGATTCTATCAGGGGCCCGGCAAGTGTCAAGGTTACCGGCCTGCCGACGGTCCGTATCTAAATCCAAGCAAGAACTATAGATAGCACATGATCGATGCTGCCCGTTGTGGACCGATGCTGTCACTGCTAAGCTGGTCAGAAACGGCCGGGCACGTGCCACGATAGCGGCCGCGAGCCGGAACAGCCTGCCAAATCATCTGGTGCCTCGAATATGTCCCATTTACCCGATATCGAGATTTTTCGACAATTGAGTCTCGACCACGATCTGATTCCCGTCTATCGGCGTATGGTCAGCGACACCTTGACTCCGGTATCCGCGTTTCATTGCATCGACGATGGCGGCAGTGCCTGCCTGTTTGAAAGTGTGATCGGCGGGGAAAAAGTTGGGCGGTACAGTTTCCTGGCGTCCCGTCCGTTCATGCAATTGCAGGCCGATGGCGACACGGTCACCGAAGTCCGGGGCGACCGACGCCGCCAGTGGACATCATCCGATCCACTGAAACTACTGCGTGACCAACTGCACCAGCTCCGAGCGGCTCGTTTTTCGGACCTGCCACCCTTCACCAGTGGGGCTGTCGGGTACGCTGGATACGATGTCGTTCGATACTCGGAGGATCTGCCGAACGCCCCCAGTAATGACCGCCGTCTACCCGATCTCTCTTTTGCATTTTATGACCGCATGATCGTCTTTGATCACGTCAGCAAGACGATGTTCGTCATCGCCATGGCCCGACTGGATCAATATCCGGAGGATCCCGATCGGGCCTATCATGCAGCGCGGCAGACAGTCGATCAGATGGTTCAACAGCTGTCGACAGCTCCAACTCCCCTGCAATGCACGGACATCGTGACCGAAGGGGAACCGACAATCGCCTATCAATCGAACTTCACCGCCGATGCGTTTCAGCAGGCGGTGCGCAAGTGTGTCGATTACATCGAGGCGGGGGACATTTTCCAAGTTGTCATCAGCCAACGACTGGAATTGACCGTATCGGCCGATCCGTTCGAAATTTACCGCACGCTTCGCATTGTCAATCCGAGTCCGTTCATGTTTTTCCTACGGACCCCCGACACGACGTTGGTCGGCAGTTCGCCCGAAATATTGTGCCGCGTGATGGACGGTGAAATAACCGTTCGTCCCCTGGCAGGCACGCGCTGCCGAGGTGCCGATGAGCACGAAGACCGGCGACTGGCGGAGGAGTTATTGGCTGATCCCAAAGAGCGGGCTGAGCATGTGATGCTGGTTGATCTGGGGCGCAACGACATCGGGCGGGTCGCCGAGTACGGATCGGTGGCGTTATCGGATGTGATGGTGATCGAGCGTTACAGCCACGTCATGCACATCACGTCCAATGTTACGGGGCAACTGAAACCGGAGAACGACGCTTTTGACGCCCTGCGCGCGTGCCTTCCAGCCGGGACGGTCTCCGGCGCTCCGAAAGTCCGGGCCATGGAGATTATTGACGAACTGGAGCCCCATCGTCGTGGTCCGTATGCGGGAGCGGTCGGCTACATTGACTATAGTGGGAATATGGATACATGCATCACTTTGCGGACGATTGTCATCCAAGGCGACAAAGCGTATGTCCAAGCCGGTGCCGGAATCGTCGCGGATAGTGTTCCGGCCCAAGAGTACCAGGAAACCTTGAATAAGGCCCGCGGCCTGCTGAAAGCGATCGAGATTACCGAACAGCGTGTTGCCTTGCGGACATCGTCGCAATCCGTCGACCAGGTTGGATAGCCTGTTTTCCGTTGGCGACTGCCGGCCTCGGGCCACGTTTTCATTCGTCATGCAACGGGTTTACCAGCCAGAAGGAGCATTTCCATGATTTATGTTGTGGCGACCATCGAGATCACCGACAAACGGCGTACCGATCTGCTCGAGTTGTTCCGCGACCTGGTTCCCAAGGTCCATGGCGAACCGGGGTGTATTGCCTACACGCCGACAATCGACGTCGAAACGAGCCTCTATGCGCAACCAACGGTGCGTCCCAACTGCATTACCGTGGTGGAGCAGTGGGAGAGTATCGACGCGTTGGAAAAACACCTGATGACACCGCACATGCTGGAGTTCTTTGGCGCGACCAAGGAGATCATTGCATCGGTGGCGATTCAGGTACTTGAGCCTGCAGGGACGTAAATCGGTCGGTCACGCGGCGCTGTCGGAGACCGGTCCCGGATGACCTGCGGTGCCGCACGATGAGAAAACTGGCAACCATTTTCCAGATGAGTCATTATGCGGACAGATTGCAGGACGATTGCACACCCGTTCTTGACGCGAGGCCGGCGTTTGTGTGGGCTGGCCTTAATCTTGATGGTGCTTGTCGCCCTGGTTCCCACCTCGGGGTGCACCAAGGGATGTCGCAAATCGGCCGCGCCACCCGCAAAGAAGAAAACGAACAAGCCTGACAAGGAAAAAGCCAAGAAGAAAAAACCCGACTTCGAAATCGGTGAGATCGGCATCTTGCCGAAAGAAGAATCGGGGTTCAACAACTGGGTCAAACCGGGACACTTTGTCGCGACATCGGTCAAGGCACGGGCTAACCATTTCGATTTCCGCGGACAATTCGAGACCAAGGCTGTCGACCGAGCCAACCAGCCGATCCTGATCAACGGGACCAATTTCCACGTCTCGACGACGCGCACGGTCGCGTTGCCAAAAGGCCAGGAAAAGAATCTGGAGTCGATCGATTTCATCCCCCGTTATTCGGGCGACGCCAGCCGAACGAGTTTCTTGCGACAGACACTCCGGCCAGTCGGTGGTGGACGTATTGTCCATCAAGCAACGCAGGGAACTCGACAGATGCCGGCCTGCCAATACCTGATGGTCGTGCTGGCGTCGAATCCAAACGCCTACGGCTATTTGAAACAATTGACGGCCGTCCGTTCGCTCTACAATGAACTTTCCGAGCAAGACGAGCAGGTGGTCTACTACCGTGTGATCCTGCCCACAATTCAGTCGCGACATCTGCTGCCGGCCCATCCATTTGCCTGGACCTCGATCGCATATATCGTTTGGGACGGTATGCAACCGTCCGAGCTATCGAGCCAGCAGAAGGCTGCCTTGCTTGTCTGGCTGCATTGGGGAGGTCAGTTGGTGATCAGTGGCCCTGATTCGCTTGATCGGCTGAAGGGAAGTTTTCTTGATGCGTTTTTGCCGGCTTCAACGGACGGCACCGTTGCATTAGGGCCGGATCAGTTGCGAACCCTCAATAGTTTCTGGTCACTGACGGACAAGAAAACCGGGCAACGCCAGATTCTTGACGTTTCGGCCGATCTGCCGTTGGTCGGTGCGAATTTAATTCCGAGACCAGGTGCCGGGTTCTTGGAGGGGACGGGCCAGTTAGTGGCCGAATCGCGTGTGGGCCGAGGACGCGTCGTGGTCACGTCGTTCGCGTTGACCAGTCGCAACGTCATCAATTGGCCTTGCTTCGACAGTTTCTTCAATGGGGCCCTCATGCGCCGACCACCCCGAACATTTGGTACCGGAAAATTTGGCAGCCCGACCGTCAGCTGGGCAGACGCCAAGAAAATGACGCGAGACCCTCGGTTCTCGACGACGCTTCGATTCTTCAGTCGCGATATCAGCCCCCTGGAGTCGGCGAGTCAACCGTCGGTCGACTCTTCGGACGACCGGCAGCTTGACAGTTGGCGGGCCGATCCGATCTCCGGAGTTTGCGGATGGAACGACCGAAGCGGAACGGCCGAAGCGGCTCATCGATCGCTGCGCAACGCCGCGGGGATCAAGATACCAGACGCTCGGTTTGTTCTGCGAATGCTGGCTTTCTATCTGTTCGCGCTGGTCGGTTTGAATTGGGGAATCTTCCGATTACTTGGACGTGTCGAGTGGGCTTGGATCGCGGCTCCCGTCATTGCGACGGCCGGCGCGATCGCGGTCATTCACTTCGCGCAACTCGATATCGGGTTTGCCCGAAGTCGCACGGAAATCGACATTCTGGAAGTCCAAGGGAGTTGCGAGCAAGCGCATTTGACTCGATACATGGCCTTATATACGTCGCTCGCTTCGGGGTACGATGTGCGATTCGACGCGTCGTCGGCCGTTGCGTTCCCCTTTCCCCCAACATCATCGCCCAGCCAGCCATGGCCGATTACAATCCGGCGAGATCGTGAGATCTTATTAAGTGGATTCCAGGTCAATTCGAACAAGACCGGCTTTTTGCATTGCGAACAGATGCTCGATCTTGGTGGCGTTTTCGCGCTGACAGGCGAGGGAACACAATGGACGCTGAACAATGGTACGGAATTGGATCTGCAAGACACGACTCTGTTGGCTCGTGACTCGACCGGCCGCCTCCTCTCATGCCTGCTCGGTCCGTTGCCGTCAAAGACGACGGCTACGTTCCACCTGACGAGTACGTCGAAAACACTCCCTTGGGTGCGCAATCCGAAAAAAACTACCGACAATGAGCCAGATCAGTCGGCCGCCGATTTGCGAGAGATTTTCCAACTGGCCACCAGCCAGCTCGCACTTCGCTCCGGTGATATTCGGCTAGTCGCACGGACAGACCAATCCCTGCCCGGAACGACGATTAGGCCGGCCGCGCCACAAAGTCGTATAGCCACTGTCGTTTTGGTGCACCTGCGTTACGGTCCATTCACTCATCTCAAACCCGACGTCAACCTGTTGTCCGATGTTCGAGACGCGGACATCGAACCTGACTTGAAACCTGAATCGGATAAGGGCCCACCGAAAACCGAGGGCGACTCCGACCAAACGAACGGGGATCGGAACCGACCATGATCGAGCTGATCGACTTTGGCAAGGACTATGGCGATTTCAGAGCCGTCGATTGCCTGAACCTGAAAATCGGGGCGGGCGAGATGTTTGGCTTTATTGGGCCGAATGGAGCGGGAAAGAGCACGACCATCCGTTTTCTTGCGACGTTGCTCAAGCCAAGCCGCGGCGATGGTATCGTCAACGGCCATCGTGTCTCGCAAGATCCGATGGGCGTCCGGCAAAGCGTCGGCTACATGCCGGACAGTTTCGGTGTTTACGACGGCATGCGAGTTTGGGAGTTTCTCGACTTCTTTGCCGTTGCCTACCGCATCAAGAAGGTGCAGCGTAAGAAAGTCATCACCGATGTCCTCGAACTACTTGATCTGGCCCATAAACGGGATGACTTTGTCAATGGACTTTCTCGCGGCATGAAACAACGACTCTGCCTGGCCAAGACGCTGGTCCATGATCCGCCCGTCTTGATCCTCGATGAACCGGCGAGCGGTCTGGATCCGCGTGCGCGCGTCGAGGTCAAAGCGTTGTTGAAGGAACTGCGCCGCATGGGCAAAACGATCTTGATATCAAGTCATATCTTGACCGAGCTGGCCGATTGCTGCACGTCGATCGGTATCATCGAACGTGGAAAACTGCTGATGCACGGCCCGATCGAAGAAGTCTACCGACGTATCCGTGGGAATCGGATCGTCGAGATTCGCTTCCTGGACCAGATGGATGCCGGCCTCTCCGTCCTTCGCAGCACACCCTACTTGCGTGATCTTCAGGTTGACCAGCATCATGTGACCGTGGAACTCGACACGGACGATGCGGGTGTCGCCGAACTGCTCCAGCAATTGATGCAGCAGAAGGTAGGGGTCCAAAGTTACGCCGAAAAAGAACCAACGTTGGAAGACGTTTTCATGCTGGTGACCAAAGGGCTGGTCAGCTGAACGGGAAGCAATGCGTGGGCGCGTCTGGTACCATGCCTCGACTCCTCGCGTTGACGCCATTTCGTTGAGCCGCGCGTTAAGGGCATTTGCCACGTTGCGTTCAGAGTCAACATGGGCATGGCCTGAGCGGGTCGCGGGCTGCTTATACTGAGTCGGTTCCTTGGTTCAACGCGGCAAGTAGCTGGTCGATGTAGTGGCCAATATTTTCCAAAACCTAGGATCGGGCATCCGACTTGGCTTGAGCCACGCGACGGACAATCGCCGAACCGACAATGAGCCCATCAGCCACCGGAGCCAGCATGCGAACATGCTCGGGCTTGCTAATGCCGAACCCAATACAAATCGGCAAGTCGGTCCGTTCGCGCAGCCGACCTACCTTATCGACAAGATCGGAAGGCAGTTGCGTTCGCTCGCCCGTGACTCCGGTCACCGAAACAAAGTATAGAAACCCGGTCGCCAGTTCGGCGATCCGCAGAGCCCGATCCCAAGCGGTCGTCGGTGTGACCAATTGAATCAGGCTGAATTGCTCGCGCCGACACACCTCGGCCAATGGGCCGGCCTCTTCGATTGGCAGCTCGGGCACGATCGCTCCGGAAAGCCCCGCCTGTTTCGCTCGGGTCACGTACGCATCGACGCCTTGACGATAGACAATCGAGTAACTGACCATCCCGACAAGCGGCATCGCTACTTGGCTCCTCAGCGATGCCACGCTTTGGAAGATTGCTTCCAGCTTCACGCCCTGCTGCAAGGCGCGCGTGTAGGAAGCTTGAATCACCGGCCCGTCGGCGATCGGATCACTGTAGGGAATCCCGAGCTCGCACAGGTGGCACCCTCGCTTCGCGAACAGCCGAATCACGTCCATGGTGAAACCAAGGCTTGGATCGCCGGCCGTCACGAAAGGCATCAGTGCCTTGCGACCGGTCGAACGTAACGTATCAAACAATTGATCAATAGCCGACATCGGCGGGTTCATCCAATTTGTTAACAGGTGCTGGATCAAGTACTCTCACGGCTACCGCGCAATCGCGCAATCTCCGCCGCGTCTTTATCGCCGCGTCCGGACAGACAAATCACGATCGCCTGATTCGACGGTCGTTTTGCCGCGAGCCGCACGCCACGGGCTACGGCATGCGAGGACTCCAAAGCAGGAATGATTCCCTCGTATCGGGTCAGTAAATCAAATGCATCCAACGCTTCGTTATCAGTACAGGATGTATACTCGACACGCCCGGTCTCTTTCCAGTAACTGTGTTCGGGCCCGACTCCGGGGTAATCCAAACCGGCAGAGATCGAGTGGACCGGGCTGGTTTGTCCATCCTCGTCTTGCATCACATAGCTGAAACTACCATGTAGGACGCCGGGGCGTCCCAAACAGAGTGGCGAGGCGTGCTGGCCGGCTTGCGAGCCTCGCCCGCCCGCTTCAACGCCGACGAGTTCAACCTCGGAGTGGGAAATCAGCGGGTGGAACATTCCGGCTGCGTTGCTGCCGCCACCAACACATGCCACAACCAGATCGGGCAACCGTTTCAATTGTCGCCGGCACTGCGCGATGGTCTCGCGTCCGATAACCGCTTGAAAATCACGAACGATTCGAGGAAACGGATGGGGCCCAACAACGGATCCCAAAATATAGTGCGTCTGCTCGACACTCGACATCCAATCTCGCATGGCTTCGTTCACAGCGTCCCGTAGTGTCCGCGAGCCACTGCAAACCGGACGAACCTCGGCCCCCAGCATTTGCATGCTTGCCACATTGGGCGCTTGGCGCCGAATATCCTCCTCGCCCATGTAGACAACGCAATCGAGCCCGAAGTGAGCACATGCCGTGGCTGTCGCCACGCCATGCTGTCCGGCTCCCGTTTCCGCGATCACTCGCCGCTTGCCCATCCGGACCGTCAGCAACGCTTGCCCCACGGTATTGTTGATCTTATGTGCGCCGGTATGGTTTAGATCCTCACGCTTTAGCCAGATCTGTGCGCCGCCCACGTGCCGAGTCAGACGTTTAGCGAAATAGAGCGGGGAAGGGCGGCCGACATAATGGCACAGCAAATCATCCAGCTCGTCCTGGAACGTAGAATCCGCCGTCGCCGATTCGTATTGTGCCGCAAGTTGCTCGAGTGCACTGGTCAGCGTCTCCGGAACGAAACGACCGCCAAACGCTCCGTACCTGCCACGCTCGTCCGGCCCACCAACCTGCAGCGCACCCTCCGAAGAAGTACCACCGTTCATTTCATCTCGCAATACAAAAGGGACTCGGACCAATGCCACTCGGTACGCCAACCATGGTGAGGCATTATATCAGATCCGGGAAAAGCTTCGAGGCCTGCTGTTCACACATCTCGCCCCCCGACACCCCACACCCCGTCCCGCAAAGAAGCCGCCTGCTTTAGCGGGCGGAGCAGTCCCACAGTAAACCTACCCGGACGCGCCGGAAGCATTCAGACGTTTCGGGGCAGACCGTCCCTACGCCAACGGCGCCGGGACGTAAAACCACGAACGCAACACGGACTGGGTGCAAGTGCGCAAACAAACGCCCACACGCTCCGGTAACCTGTTCGTTGAGTCTCTACGCCAACGGCGGCGAGTCCACATAGCCCAGGGTTGGATGCCGGAGGGCTTCCGGAGGCATCCTACCCTGGGTTGCGGTGCCAAAAACTCGGCCCTACCCCAAGGAGGTTGCTGGAGCGCGAAATGTTTTTGGGTTTCCCGGCAACTCCCGTTGGGGTAGATGGGGCGTATGGAAACGCGTCACCCAGGGTAGGCCGCTTCGGTGTAGAGACGTAGGGTGTCAAGATCGCCGTCGAGAGTCGTCCATCATCCGCAACGTTCACGGCGATCGCCGGCACACCAGGAATTACTTGAGGGACGTTGCGTCGGTCCCGGCCCCAAGGGGCTTGTCCCGTGGGAACCAAAGCCCTCTCAAGCTAATGGGCACCGGAGCGCGCGTCCCGAACCGGGGGGCGTTCATGCGGCGATCTTCCTTAGCTGCGAGACTGATTCACCCATGGGGCGAGCCCATGGGGGTCTTGATTGGCGAGGCGTTAGGTGGACTGTGTGAGTGCTCCACCTGCTAAAGCAGGCGGCTTCCGAAGACGGTGTGGTGGACGCCGCGAGTCTCACGCCTGTTCGGCGCGAAGGCTACGGATGCGACCTGACACTGGCGCATGTGATTCGCGAGTTCGGCCTGGACTACCTGGACCGTGCACGGCGCAGCGGCATGTCAGAGGACCTGTTGCACAGGCAAGAACGCGTGCTTCGCGACCTGATCGGCTGCTGGACGGCCGCCATGGGCCAGCATGCATGGGCCTGTTCGGAGTGTGGCGAGCAGTTCGTCTATTTCAACTCGTGCGGTAACCGCCATTGTCCGCAGTGCCGCGAGCATCATCGGCGCCAATGGGCCGAGCGCTTGGAACGGCCTCGGCATTGCGCGGTCTGCAAGTCGGCGATGGAGCATCTTGGCGGGACACGTCGGCCGAGCGTATCGATGGTCATGGACATGGTCTGGTCGGAC
>JAJSAJ010000321.1 GCA_024274855.1 Planctomycetota bacterium
CGAGTTCGGGAATCTTGCTTGTCTGACTGGTTGCGAAAAACAGGTAGATCTTGTTCCGTGTCGCCTGCGACTGCATGCACTCGGCAAAAACTTCTTGCTCCTTCAACAATCCGGCCCCGTACGATTCTTCCAAGCCCACTTTGACCGCCTCGATGATCCGCCACGGAGCAATGATCTCCGGTCGAGCGCCGCCGAGCATCCGCTCCGCCCTTTGAAAATCCGCGGCTCGGACCTCCGGGTCTTGGACCTTGTCGGTTCGTTGACTGGTCTTTCTGGACGCGGGTGAACGGCTTGCCAGGTCTCGGGCATGCTTTACTACTTGGTCACAGAGCCGGACCGCGTCAACCAGTCCCAGATCGAGAGCCCGATCGGCAGCAATCGTCTCGCCCGTCAACAGCATTTTCAGTGCCGCCGCGGGCCCAACCAGTCTGGGCAATCGTTGCGTACCGCCGGCCCCCGGATTGATTCCCAGTCGGATCTCGGGCATCGTGAACCGGCTATTCGTATCGGCGACTCGATAGTGACACGCCATCGCCAGTTCCAACGCACCGCCGATCACTCGGCCGGTCAGCGCGGCAACCACCGGCTTAGCGCAATCTTCCACTTCTTGAAAGGTCGCCTGAAACACCTGGCACAATTGCACCGCGTCCTTCACCGATGCAATTTGCTTGAACAAGTTGACATCGGCGCCGGCGCTGAAATGCTCGGTATCACCGCGGATAACAATCCCCTTGACCGAAGCATTGTCGCAAGCCTGCTGAACCAAATCGCGAAGCTCGGCCAGCAACTCAAGCGTAATGGCATTCAGTGGTGGCGAGTTCAGCCGAAGAAGACACACCCCATCGACGATTTCAGATTCAACCATGATTCGTCAAAGCACCAGTGTCAGTTTGAGCGAGCCTTCGGCGCGGGCCGGATCAGCGTACATTTCGAACGCTTCGGCGGCTTTTTCCCAGGGCATCCGCGGCGTCACCATGTCGACAAGATCGGTGCGCCCTTGAATGATCATATCGACCGCGTTTTGGAAGTAGTCCATACACTCCGGACCCATCGAAGTGATGATCTCCGTCTCATTCGCCACTGTGTGAAACCATGGAAACTCCTGCATGTCACTGTGCGGCACGCCGAACACATAGAGCCGCCCTTGTCGACGGGGCAGATGGGCGGCGGTCGTGAGTGCGTCTGGCTTGCCAACCGCTTCGACGCAAAAGTCAACCATCTCGCCGTCGGTCAGTTCCTTCACCGCTTCAACGACATCTTGCTGAGACGCATCGATAACATCGGTGGCACCAAACCGTGTGGACCAATCGAGTCGCCAGGCCACGCGATCGATCCCGATAACCTGGCGTGCCCCCATCCGCCCAAGCAGATGCGTGAAAACCAAGCCCATCGGGCCCTGGCCAATGACCGCACAGCGTTGGTTGATCACGGGCCCGGTCCGGACCAATGCCCGCAACACGGTGGCCAGGGGCTGGGCCACAACCAGCGCGCCGACATCAGGCGCATCGGATGGCAACCTCGCCAGGCCCGCCGCCTTGGAGATAATGAACTCGGCAAAGCCATTGTAGTCGTCGGGATGAGCAAGCACGCGTGTGCCGGGCTCCCAGCCTTCAATTCGCGACTCGACAATAACGCCAATATTCTCATGTCCCAGCCACCCCGGCGGGGGCGGCCACGGGACATCGGCC
>JAJSAJ010000322.1 GCA_024274855.1 Planctomycetota bacterium
CCCCGCCTGCTCCCGCCAAAGCCGCATCCCAATTGACCAATGAGCCGCTCATATTCGATCACCTACCCATGCTTACCAGGAGAATCATGCTCAACAGGTTCAGATTGACCTCTATTTTATCCACAGCTACGGGGTAATCACCACGCCCGCGGGAGGAAACCCCGCTAATAAGAAGTACTTGGTTCGCATCTCTCGCCACACATGCCCCCCTCCTCTAGCAAAACCACACCCCCTCACCAGTGGTCCATTCCCATATTGCAACGAATGTAAGCTTGGCAACGGGGCACAATCGGCTGCGACACAAGCCCGACAAACGCCGCAATCGCGAGAACCCGCAGAACCGCTAAAGCTTGCCAATTCGGTTCGACGATGAGAGTGGTAATGGTTGCCCATTTGGGCTGCGCAGGCAGGCCACGTCCTCCTCCGCCCGAAATTACCTGCATGTGTCGGCTCGAATCAAGTAGGGATGGCCACGGATGGACTGTCAGGAAACCTCTTCGCATCTGGACCGCATGACTTGGGTCACATTGCTCGTGGCCCTGACAGTGCTAGCCGGTTGCACTCGACGGATGTACCGCCGCCAGGCGGACCGGGAAGTAAACTACTTGCTTCGCGAGAAATCCGTGGACACGCCTTGGGAGCTTGCTCGTCGTTATTCCGTCATGCCAGACGTCCGCTCTCGTTTCTTTGACCCAACAAATCCAGACTTTCCCACCTTACCATCTGCCGGACCGTCACTCTTTGAATATCAGCTTCCGTTGCCTCTCGGGCGTCTTGAGTCACCCGTTGAAGATCTGCCTCCGTCTCTGCCTCTGCCAGACGACCAACCGGAGTTGCCCATTCCCGATGACCAGCTGCAACGTGCGACCTCGGATCCCGGTCCTGAGCCGGGCAATGCCGAGCCGATAGAGATAATCAAGCCGGTTGGATTTCTTCAAGAAGCCGCCGCGCCGGAAACGAGCGATGGTTCGGAGGGCAATGATCCGTTTGCGGATTCCATCACCGGCGAAGACGTGGAAGACACGAACTTGCGAGAAGTGACGATTCAGCAGGTAAAGCCGGCCTATTGGGATGATTTGCCACCGGAATGTTTGGCCAGACTTCTCGAATTTCGCACTTCACTTGATGAGTACAAACAGACATTCCATCACACACCCTCTTCCGAACAGCTCGACAACGCGCCTCGCTTGACGCTTCATGACTTGTTCCAGATAGCATTGATCAACAGTCGCGAATACCAGCGTCAGAAGGAACTACTTTACCGAGCTGCGCTGACGCTTTCACTTGAACGTTACGCATACGCGACAAAGTTCACAACTCGCGGAAACGGCGTGGACACGACATATCTTCACCAACGAAACCGGGGAATAACCAACAACACACTGCGAGTACCGAGCAGTTTGGAAGGTGACAAGCTGTTGGCCACCGGTGGTACGATACTCGGTCGTTTCGCCAACAGTGTCATCTTGACGTTCAACGGGCCACAGGGGTTTTCTGCCGACGTCAGTTCGGAGCTTCTGTTTAATTTCACACAACGCGTGTTTCAGCGAGACATAATCCTGAACCGCCTGATCCAGTCCGAACGAGACCTGGTTTACGCAGTTCGTCGATTCGCTCGTTACCGCAAACAGTTCTTTCTTGACGTAGCTGTTGAGTACTACACGCTGTTACGTACATACCGTAATGTCGAAATTGACACACAGAACTACCTTGCCCAGGTTCGAAACTTCCAACAAGCCCAAGAGGAGGTCAGCTCGGATATCTCGTCGGCTCCGAGTCCGATATCCGTCAATCAGTTTGAACAAGGCGTCTTGCGAACTCGAAGCGCCCTGATTCGTTCGTGCAATGTCCTGGAACAGGGGCTCGACGATCTGAAGATGACCATGGGAATTCCGACAGAGACTCCGATCAATATCGATCTTACTGAACTCGACCAATTAACACTTCGAGACAGTATTGAAGTCGAACGAGAACGTGCTCGGCGTTGGATGCTGCGATTAGAGTCATTTCGCCAGAAAGCAGCTCCAGCCGACCATGCCGATATCCTGAATGCTGACTCTTCGTTGGCTGACCAATTGCTGGTATGGCTTACCAAACGAACAGAGCTACAACAGTCCGAGGATCTGGACACACTCGCTCGACTCCGCGCACAATTTCGACTGGACGTAGCCAGAGTCGAAGTGACAGATAAGGAGGCTGATCTAAAGAAAGTCCAGGACGCGGCGCCCCCGGCACCTCGCGTCCAGGTCTTGCAACGCCAATTGGATGTGATCGCTGCCCGATTGCAACTTATCCATCGCCAAGGCCAGTTTGCACTCCGTACCGTTGGCAGTTCCGTGGAGCTGGACGAAGCGCGTCGTCAGTTCATTGCGGACCAAAGCGAATACATTCAACTTGGCAAGAACTTCGATCTAGCCTTGAAGGACCCGGACAAGATGCCGGTCAATACGCTGCTCGACAAGGCGTCGTTGATTCTCGCGAAGCTGAGAATACTGTCCCAAGACCTCGATCACATGACGTCCGAGAAACCGACTGCTCGTGTCGTTTTTCAGCAGACTTTGGCACGAACCGACACGCTGCTCAAACAAACTAAGGCGTTGTTCGAAGAAGCCGGCGAAGGTTTGCCGCCGATCGATATCAGCGCGGATCAAGCTATGGTCACTGCCTTGGTCCAACGATTGGACCTAATGAATCAACGCGGCACGATTGCCGACAACTGGCGTGAGATCAAACTTGCGGCCGACGAACTCCGATCATTCCTCAACTTGAATGCGGAACAGGTCATTCGCACAGACAAGAACCGGCCCTTCGGATTTTCCATGCGTGACAGCCAAACGCAATTGGCCATGTCGTTCGATCTGCCCCTAAACCGACGGGCTCAGCGAAACCTCTACCGAAGATCGTTACTCGACTACAATTTCGAATTGAGAAATCTCATGGAACGCGAGGACAGCATCAAGCTGAGAATTCGCCGAGAAATGCGGAACCTCGAACAGGCGCGTGTCCAGTATCCCATCAGTGTTGCTCGAGCCGCACTGGCTCAGGAGCAAGTACGTAGCACTCGATTGCAGCTGGTCCTTGGACTAGCCGGTGTTCGTGCACTCGACTTGCTCGCGGCATTCGCGGATTCGCGAGACGCACTCGGCCAAGTCGCTGATGCTCGGATCGGCTATATTATCGAACGTGCAAACTTCGCATTCGAGCTCGAAGCTATCATGCTCAACGATCAGGGATTCTGGCCGGACATCAACGACAACGAGTACCAACCCAAAGCAAAAACCGACTACCCCTGGAACGCGGGATCAGCCTACGGAGATTTCCCATCCTACTTGAAAGTATCTCACGAACTGCAACGGATGCTCGACTATCCCCCGCCCGGAAGTGCCGATACTAATCCAAAACAGGCTCACGACACGGTAGACCAAGACCGATAGCGGCCCGGATCGATAGCGGCCTGGATCGTAACGTGGTCCACGACACGGGAGGGCGAAGCTCCTGCTGAGCCGTAACGTCAACCCGCGTCGACACTTTTCAACGGCTCGGCAGAAGCCTCGCCCTCCCATTCGCCCAGCGTACGATCATTGCCACCGGTAGCCACTCGCCAATGAGCGTTGGGATAAACCCTTGTTGCATAATGGGGCAGTCGCGTCCCTTTCCCGATCGATCATCAATCCGATCCAGCGACCGTTCGAAACCCAGCGATGCCAAGTGATACTGCGGCAACGAACAGGCCGCCGATCAACGCTCGACGCATCCAAATGCGATTTCGGAGGTCCCTTTCGAGCACATCCTGATACGCTTCATTGCCCTGAACGCGGGCACGGTGCAGCCGCATATCCGGCTCCGGCAAACCAACCGCCATGAGCCCAAAAGCCGTCACCAGCATCGCCAGACAAAGAACCAGACAGATGGGGGACACAAACCGGTCCATACAAATACCCTTCCTATTCGTGCCGCAGCGCTTCGATCGGATCCATCATCGCGGCACGACGAGCCGGATACATCCCAAACATGATCCCTGTTGCCACGGAAATCCCGAACGCCAATGCGATCGCCCAGCCACTCAAGGCTGTTTCAATTTCGGATGTGTACGTAACGATCAAAGGAATTGCTACACCTAGGGCGATTCCCAACACTCCCCCGGTCGACGAGAGGACTGTCGTTTCCACCAGGAATTGAGCCGTGATGTCGCGGCGGCGAGCCCCAATTGCCCGGCGAATCCCGATTTCTCGAGTCCGCTCGGTGACGGTGGCAAGCATAATGTTCATGATGCCAATGCCGCCAACAAGCAGCGAAATACCGGCGATCGAGCCAAGCACCAGGTTCCAGATTCGCTTCTCCTTTTCCGCCTGTCTAAGCAACTCCAAGGGAACTTGTATTTCGAAATCGTTTTCCTTGCGGTGCGATTTTTCAAGAAGTGTGCGTGCCATCGATGCCGTCTGGCTGACCATATTTTCGTCGTCGACAGTCAGTGTAATTTCACTTAACTGAGTTCGTTCGAATTCGATCGACCCCGCTCTAACAATCAACTGCAGTTCACCAAACCGACGCCGGGCCGCGGTAATCGGAATATAGATATCGTTATTGAAGTTCGCCTGACCAACAGCGCCCGGCCGGTCA
>JAJSAJ010000323.1 GCA_024274855.1 Planctomycetota bacterium
ACAAAATCGGAGCCGACGGTGTTTATTGGGACGAGCACGAGTACAGCGCCTATCGGTACCACTACGGCAAACCCTGGGACGGCGTGTCGTGTGACGTGGATCCAAAAGGCATGACGCTTGCACGGCTGAAATCGTCGGTGATCCTGTTGACGGAAAAGTGGCGATTGGCGTTGGCCAAACACATCATTGCCCGGGGCCCCCTTGTCGGCAATGGCGTGCCGTACACGAAGGCCATGGCCGCTTTGAAGTTCCCTTGCTTTGTCGAGACGGGCAGTATCACAAACTGTACTCGAGCGCAACTGTATTCCCCGATCGCCTTGGGCGATCACTTAACCGAACGCAGTGAACAGGACGCGTACCAAGTGATGCTCGATGCATTGGATTACGGATGCGTTTATCATTGGTACAATGACATGACCGTAATTCCCACGCATCATACTTTGACACGATATATGTACCCAATCACTCCGATGGAACTGCACGCGGGAATCGTCATCGGCAAGCAGCGGATTGTTACAAAGGTGAGCGGTCTGTTCGGCTGGGGTGATGATTCCGAACATGACGTCCACATATTCGATGAAACGGGCCGTGAAGTGAGAAGCACGAACACACCGATTGTAGACCGTGATGGCCGGATGTTGAGTGAGATTCGGTTGCCGGAAAACTGGTCCGCGGTAATCGTTCGGCAATAAGCCGGAGGCCACAATATGCAAGGCTTGCAAAGAATCGTTGTCTTGCTCGCCATCGGAAACATGGTGATCTACATTCCGTATTTCCTTATTCTCGGAATCGCCACGTCGGCGAACGGCATCCAACTCAATCCGATGGCCATAATGCCATGGCACGTTGCCGGCATGTTCCTCAACCTACTGGCCTTGATCGCGACTTTTCAAGACCTCTATCTGCGCCCGTTTAGCAATCCCAATTCAAAAGTCACATGGTGCCTGCTTATCTTGTGTACGGGTGGTATTGGCTGGATCGTCTACGTCTTCCGGTATGCGTTGAAACCGCGATAGCCTGTCCGAGAGTCACGCCGTTGGGAATGATTTGTCATGAAGAATATGTATCAGCGTATCAAAGCACTTGGCCACCTGTTAGTGCTCGTGATCTGGGGCGTGTCGGGCGTTACGTTCGCCGATCCTCCGAGCGGAGCTCGGGATGTTGTGTTCACGGCAGACTGCGATGGCTCTGAACAACGCTATGTCGAGTTGCTGCCTCGGGGGTTCGATGCCGCCGAGCCACATGATCTGATGATCGCCCTACACGGACATGGCTCGGATCGCTGGCAATTCGTCCGGGATGCTCGCGACGAATGCCGAGTAGCGAGGGATGCCGCAGCCTCGCGCCGAATGATTTTCGTCGCACCCGATTATCGAGCCAAGACGTCCTGGATGGGAAAAAACGCCGAGAGGGACGTGGTGCAGATAATCGGCCAACTGAACAGGAAGTATTCAGTCCGCAAGGTGCTGCTAGTTGGCGGTTCCATGGGCGCAGCATCGGCACTCAGTTTCGCCGCGATGCACCCTGAGCTGGTGGATGGTGTCGTGGCAATGAACGGAACGGCCAATCACTTGGAATACGAGAACTTCCAGGAGGCTATTCAGCATTCGTTCGGCGGCACCAAGTCCCAAGTCCCTGAGCAATACAAGCGACGCAGTGCCGAGTACTGGCCGGAGCGACTTACCATGCCAATCGGCATTACGGCGGGAGGTCGGGATACGTCAGTGCCGCCGGCAAGCGTTTTGCGACTGGCCAACGTACTCACCAAAATCGGCCGGCACGTCCTGGTGGTTCTTCGCGAAGAGGGCGGGCACAGTACGAACTATGAAGATGGAAAACAAGTACTCGACTTCGTCATCCAGCACATGAGTGCGTTGCACACGAAGGACAGATCCGGAGAAAATCGTGCCAAGTAATCGAGATTTGCTCACCACCGATCGAGCGGTGTCCATGGAGGAGTCCTCGCGATGCCGGAAGTAACTCTCCAGCTCTATGCGGGCTTCCGAAAGTACGTTGATGGTGAATCGTTAATCCACGTTGCGATCGAGCCGAACGAGACCATCGAGCAGATGATCGCCCAGTTCGGCGTACCGGTCCAGGAAGTGCGTATTGTCTTTTGCAATAATCGACTTGTTGATCTGGCACACAGACTGAGCGGCGGCGAGACGATCGGCATATTTCCGGCCATTGGCGGCGGTTGAGTTCGCCGTCTGTTAAGCTGGCTGAAAGACTGCATCCATCTAGGCAATTCACCCGGCGAGCACCGACCGACCGGATTCCTACTCGTCGAAGGTAAAGACGGTGTCCAGTTGCTCATCCGGCACGTCAAACGTTGCGTTATGCGGTGGCAACTGCTCCGTCGAGAAGAAATCGGGCAGGCGATCATCAGCCTCCGTGAACCCAGCACGGCGATTGAAGTCCAATTCGACATTTAGAATCGACTTGCCGAGCCCCATCAGGTCCTCCGATGTGAAGGGGCGTCCCTGACATGCACCGATCATATTGCAAAGGCCGTCGAATGCTCTGCTGTCATCCAGTACGGCAAAGGCAATAAAGAGGCATTCGCCCGCCGCGTCGATGGCAGCGGTTGATACTTGCAAGTTTCGACTCAACGCAACCTGTCCCTCTGGTGACAGCGGGTCGACGTGCCCCCCAACGCCCAGGACATTGGGTGCAATCGTATATCCGGCCGTATGGTCCGCGCCTTGCGGTGTGGTGGCGTACGTCACGCCGATTCCTTTGATCGCGCGTGGATCATAAGCCGGCATCGCTTGCCCCTTAACCGTTGGAATTCGGCGGACACCGTAGGCCTTTCCGAGCACATCCGCGCCGGAAGCGACCAACCGGCCGAGCGGTGTGCCTTGTCCAACTTGTTCAAGCAGATCGATTGCGCCCGTGGCATCTCCGAACGGTAGGACACCGGCCTCCATGGCAACCGCAATGGTCGCACCCGTTTCGATCGTATCGAGTCCCAAGTCATCGTCCAGACGATCCATCTCGGCGATCGCATCCAGGTCATCGATTCCACAATTGGCACCGTGAGCCCACACGGTTTCGTACTCAGGCCCTTTGGTCAGATAGGCCCCATGTTGGTCCATGTAGATACGCGAGCATTTGATGGTACAGCCACGATGGCACGCGTGTGCGATCACCCCATCCCGTTCGACAATCACATCATGCTGGCGTTCGCCGCTGATCGCTTCGACACCTTCGAATTGTCCCTGGCTGAAGTTCCGCGTTGGATAGGCACCCGCCTGATTAATCACATTGGCCAGCGCGTTGGTGCCGTAGGTGGGCAACGTCTCGCCGGTAAGCGGATGTTCATCCAGTGCCGCCGCGAATTCCCTTACCGCCTGCGAGAATGCCTGCCGGTCGGCCGGTTCGACACGTTTGCCTCCTGTCGGATCGACGACGATCACCTTAACGCCCTTGGATCCCATCACGGCGCCCAGTCCGCCGCGACCACAGTGGCGAGTCGGCCGACGCTCCATGTCGGTCACCGCGATGCTGGCCGCCGCGCACCGCATCTCGCCCGCCTGGCCGATGCTGATGCATGCAACTTTGTCGCCAAACCGTTCGTGTTGCCGAGCGACCGTTGCATAGTTGCCCAGCCCCGCCAAATCGTCCACCTCTTGAATCTCGACACCACGCTCGGAAACCACCAACCGATACCATGTGGATGCACCAGGTTGGCCTTCGATCACCAACGCATTAATTCCCAACGCGGCAAGTGCCAGCGCGGCCATACCACCCGAATTGGACTCCTTGATGGTCCCGGTCAGCGGGCTCTTCGCACCGGCCGAAAGGCGTCCGGCACACGGCGCACCGGTCCCCGTCAAAATGCCGGGCGCGAAAACCAGCTTATTCGCTTCCGAAAGCGGGTGGCACGCTGCCGGGACTTCGTCGGCAACGAGAGTACTGGTTAATCCCCGCCCGCCAAGTCGCTGGTACTTCCCATCCGGTTGCTCGGCCCGAACGGACAGATCCGACATATTGATTCGATAAATGATGGCCATCGGCTTATCACTCCAATTCAATAGCGATCCCCTGGTACTTGTCGATTCGGGGCAGTGTCACGTAAAGCACTCCCTTCTCGACGCGATGCGAGTAGTCCATGCTAACAAACAGTCCGACATGGGTCACACGCTTTCCACGTGGAATCTTGTATCTTAGTACGACGTTTTCAATCGGCGGAATGTAGTAGGCATTCTGCCTCGGGCTTTCATACTTACATCCGGTCCAGTTGATCATATGCAGCACGCGGCGGTTGCCTCGCCGCATCATATTGACAACCAAAGTGGCCGGACCATCCACCTCGTAAGGTACGCCATTCGGGCTGACATGGGAAACAACGTCACGCAAAAACTCCGCGAATTGTCGGATACGGGACTGACGATACATCGCGTCCAACGCGGCCGGAATGTAGGCGACAGTCCCCTTGCCGTATCGGGACACAACCAGTCCTGGACAAAGTGGCGCCGAGTCGGTACCCATGACAATGTCGGCCGCAACGGTGCCACCCGCAGTCACCGCAATGGGTTCGTAAACCGCACCTGGAATCAAATCGCGCGCCAACGGACCATGAAGGACGTTCTGTTTTGGCCGAGCTTTCAAATACAGGTCCCACCCACTTCCCATGGCCAAAGTAGCTGCCATTTTGTCCCGCAGCTCGCTATCTGGTTTGATCGACCGCACGTTTGCCAGCGTTCCGAGTGCAAAATCGGCCCGCCGTTTTCCAGTCGAATCATAAAGGGACGTTGCATACGTCAAGACCAATCCGCCGCCGGCGGCGACAAACTGCTTGATACCTTCTAGCTGCGAGGCTGAAAGATAGCAAATATCCGGAAGATAAAGCACTTGGTAACGGCTCAGCAATTCCGGTTTGGCCAGGTCCTCTTTCAGCAATGATGTCACTTGAACATGTTGATCCAGGCAGGCGGCAAATGCGCCGGTCGTACAAAGTCGGGCATTGGTATCCCATAGCGATTTGTGGGCATGTCCCGGAGGATCTTCGTCATTCCATACGACAGCACAGAAAGGCTCCGGCCGAAAACCCTTGACCCACTCGGCATTTCGAGCGAATGTGCCGAACGCTTCTCGCACAGGACCACGCGCGGCCGGGTAATCGACGAAAACGTACGAATGATACAAAGTTGGCGATCCACCGAAGGCAATCGTCGCGTAAATATGCTGCTGTTGTCCATACTCGTAAACCGGAATTCTCGGATAGCCGTGATAAGCATCCGAATAGGGCCAGACGGCCAGACCGTGCGACACGGCTAGACTGGTCCCTTCAGCCCGCTGCAACATACTGTTGGACATTTCGTAGAGGAACGCGTCGCTTTCCTCGACGATCCGTGGGTGCGTAAACGACGTGTTTCGGATATGACGTGCGTGGTTCAGGTTGAAAATCAGCGGAATGTTCTTGTGTGCTCGGATCCGCCGCTTGGTCTCGCGAAAGACGGCCAACAGTTCTTCCAAATACCAATCGTGATACCGCTCGATCGTTTTCCATTCCGCATCCGTGTATTGCCGTGAATTCTGGCGATACGGCAAGTCCAAGCCGGTTGCCTTCTTGAACCCGGTCACACAACCCTCGCAATAACAGACCTTGGGGTGTTGAAAACGATAGAAGATCTTCCATGCATCGAAGTAAATGCCATCGATATCATACTGCGTTACAAGCTTTTCGATCAGATCGTAGAAAGCCTGACGATAGCCGGTGTTCCAGCAAAATGCCGAGCGTTGTGAGCCGAGGTCCCACCATACTCGAATCTTGCCGTGGGGAGAGCCCCGATAGGCCCAATCCGGATTGACAATCTCTGCCGCCACTCCGCCACCCGTGCGGACATACGGGACAATCCGGATCCCTCGTGGTTTACAGGCTGCGATGCACTCGGCCAAGATGTCTCGGCCACCTAAGTCATGTGCGGTCGCAAACTGAGTACCCGGAATCAGCCAATAGTTTCCCGACGTAGCGACTCGAAGTGTATTGGCGTGCATGTCGGCCATGGTCTCGGCCAGTTTAGTCGCATCAAGCTCGATCTTCGGAGCCAAGGGATACGCGTAAGCGTCCAGAATGAAGATTCGAGCGTGTCGTAACCACTCGAACTCGTTTGCCGCACGAGGCTCCGCCGCGGCAGCCCGAGGCACTGAACTCAATACGACGACGGCAAGCCAGAACGCTAGCCGGTGACTCCACAACATCGGAGAGCGTCGGAACATATCACGACATGTCACGAAACTGCAGGTGACAAGTTCGAGCCGCTGGCATGTCTTCCCGCCCTGCCGGGCCTGTGGCAGGTTGTCAACCAGATTCTCCAAGTAGTTCATTGGAACTCTCCGGACTGTCACTTTATTGCCCTAGGTTCTTTTCGGATCTACCGTACGAGGTGATCGCTAACACGTGCGGCGTAAAGACGGTCGCGGCATGGTAGGGATATACGGCGGTTGACACGCGGGTTGGCCGTACATGCCAACATGGTATCATGGGTTTGACGGCCCGTTCGGTGTAGAGACCATCATGCACGGTATGCAGCACCTTGCGTGCTTGACGCACTAAAACCGTCCAGTGCCGATGTTCAAAGCTCGAATCCTTCCGGTGCTTTCTGATTCCGGCCCATCCAGAATGGAGTGACGGCGAACCAGATGATCGTCGCAATCATCATGGCATATTTACACGATTCCAATTCAATCCTCCCGAGGAAGTACAGGATCGAAGGCAGAATCGTGCCGAGCAGCGCGAGTGCGGAAATGGTTTGAAGAATGTGTCGCATGGTTCACACTGTCGCCTCGACCGGCGCACCTTGATGTACAATTCGTTGATAATAATAACTCAGTCCGACATATAATGCCGCGGCAACAAACCAACCGGGTAAGCTGACAAAATAAATCTGAACGTCGAAAAACAGCACCAGGATCGTGCAAGTACCGAGCGTCAAGAACCAAGTCAGTCCGGCGGCCCAGTTGAATAAACGACTACTGTACTCGGCGTAATTGCTGCGCAAACCGAATTTGCGAATGAGCCAGAAGTCGACGAAAACCACCGCGCCCATCGGCATCAAGACCATGCCGTAGAGGGCAACGAAGTGGAGCAGTTTCATGGCAATGCCGGGGAACATGCCTGCCAAAGTCGCAAGCATTCCCGTGAAAAGGGTGACCGCGAATCGTGAAGTCTTGGGAACGACCGCCTGGAAAGCCAGTCCGGCCCGATAAATAGTCGGATTGGCCGTCGTCCACCCTGCGATGATAACACAGAGCAATCCGGCCAATCCGGCCGCATTGTTGGCCAACGGGCCGGGTAGAACGTCGGTATTGGCTGGATTCGCGTTCAACTGGACGGCATAAAGCAGCGATGCGGCAATCCAGGCCATGAAGTGACCGACATACATGCCGGCCGATGTTGCCACCGCATACCAGCTCTTCTTCGCAAATCGAAAGACCGAAAGATCGGCCATCCCGATGTGCATTGCCATATTACAGAACCATGCGAAGAAGGTGACATGCCAGAACGTAAACTTCGTCTTACCTACCATCGGATCTCCACCAGGCCAGATCCTGGTTTCGGCGATGGACCAGAAATCGTGGAATCCCGTGACACCCAATTGTCGCAGACCGACAAGACCGAAAGCGAGAAAGACCAGGACCATCCAGGGCGACGCGATATTCGCAAACTGCGAAACGCTCTCGTATCCATACGCCGCGACGATCGAAATCAAAAGCCCAACGCCCAATACAGCAAGGACCCATCCGACACTGTTGGGATAGATGTCGTCCAACTTCGGCATCGGGAAACCCGCCCAGACACCGACCGCTGTCGCCGAGACCGTGATCATCGCTCCGGCCAGGAAACAGAACATGATCCCGTTGGCCAGGTTGTACAATGTGACCAGGACGGGGCCACAGATCTTTTCGAGCTGGTAATAGAGTGTCAGCCGCGAGCGGGTCGCGATCGGCGCGGTCAGTGCCATCCAACTGACCACGGCAAGCAAATTACCTAGCAGCAGGCCGACAATCAGATCGTACGCGCTGACTCCCGCGGCAATGAATAGCGGTCCGATCATCAGTTCCGTGCCGGCACAGTGTTCTCCGGCGTACATGCCGACGAAACTCTTGAATCCGAGCAACGCTCGAGCTGGAACCGGCTCGCGTTCGAATTCGCCATCCGCCGATGAATCGCCTTGTGTCGATTTGTCTTCTGTCATATCACGACCGTTTCGATAAGACTTCGGATTCGTATTGTTTCACGCGGTCCAGCCACAAAGGTCCGACCAGCGTCTCCGCCTGCTGGCAGTAGTAGTCCCAAACGGCACCGACCGGCAGCGTCTTCAGCTCTTCCATCATGGCCAATCGGGATGTAAAGTCACCCTCCAGTTCAAATTGCCGCAGCATTTCTGTCGGTTCCAATAAAGCCTGCAGCAACGCTTTAATCATGCAACGTGTGCCAATGACCCACGCTGCTACTCGGTTGATACTCGCATCAAAGAAGTCGAGTCCGATGTGGACGCGCTCTAGATAATCGCCGCGAACAATCTCCGCCGCGATCGCTCGCAACTCGTCGCTCAAAACCACCACGTGGTCACTGTCCCATCGAACACCACGACTGACGTGCAACAAGATTTCATCCATCCACATTAAGACCGAGGAGATCTTATCTGAAATCACTTCGGTCGGATGAAAGTGCCCCGCATCAAGACAGAGCAACTTCTTATTGGCGACCGCGTATCCCAAGTAAAACTCGTGCGAACCGACAACATAACACTCCGAACCGATCCCAAACAGCTTGCACTCGATGCTGTCCAGGTTCCACGCCGGATCGAGCGACTCAGCAAAAATGGCGTCCAGCGACTCGGCCAATCGCAGGCGAGGTCCTTTTCGATCGGCCGGCATGTCTTTGTACCCGTCCGGGATCCAGACATTCGTGATACAAGGCGTGCCCAGCGCTTTGCCCATGGCCGCCCCGATTCTGCGACAGACGATTCCATGCTCGACCCAGAACTGACGAATGGCCGGATCCGTATGAGCCAACGTAAACCCGTCATCGGCTTTGGGGTGCGAGAAGAGAGTCGGATTGAAGTCCATGCCTAGCTGCTGGTCCTTGGCCCAGTCGATCCAACCTTGAAAATGCGCCGGCTCTAACTCGTTACGCTCCACACGCTGACCACCCGTTTCGGCATAGCTGGCATGCAAGTTCAGGCGATGTCGGCCTGGAATCAAAGCCAATGCCATCTCCAGATCCTGCCGAAGTTCGTCTGGCGTGCGGGCCTTGCCCGGGTAGTTGCCTGTCACGGCCAAGCCACCTCCCAGCAGGTCGCTCGTACTTTCAAAACCGCCAACATCATCCCCCTGCCAGCAATGCAAGGAAATTGAGATCCGTGATAACTGATCCATGGCCTGCTGGACGTCAACGCCCAAGCCAGCGTAGCGTTGTTTGGCCAATGCAAACGCCTGATCAATCGATGATGTCTCGCTCGCCATCGTTGCTCCATTTGGGTATTTGTCGTTCGAATGAACGTCGAATGCGGGTGGCTGACCGTGTGCATACCGACTGCAAACAGCAGACATTATGGCGAACCTACCAACTGAGGCCAAGAAATCAACCCGTCGACATTCGTATTGACTCGCTCTTGGGCACCCTTGTGGCTTTGCAAGAGTCTATCCGACGGCCGGAATTGCCGTGGAATTGGCCGGCCGCCGCTTGGCTAGACAGCCTGCTTCAAGAGTGTTTGTGACGTGTGCGCGCGGCTTTGAGACGCCAACCAGGGCGAATTCACGCGTTGAAGAAGATCCGGCCACGGATGGCAAGGCGTCCCACGGAAATTGGGGAACTTCAGATCAATCGTCTTGAAGACCGAGTCGCGTGAGCCACCGTCTTGGCTTGCGTGAA
>JAJSAJ010000324.1 GCA_024274855.1 Planctomycetota bacterium
GGGTTATGTAGGGTACTTTGAAGTGCTTGCGGAACCCGGTTGGCTGATTCCGTAGCAACGCATTGTCACCTTATTGGAGAGGAACCAAACCATGTCAGCAGTAGCGCGATGGCGGATGTCTACGAGTGTTTTTCTTAGCATTTTGCTGGTGGGAATGGTCAGTGCGAAAGCCCCACCAGCGAGCTCCAAGCCGGACGGCCGGACGGACAAGCAGATCGAGCGGCTGATCAAAGATCTCGACAGCAATACGTTTCGGACGCGCGCGCAAGCTGCGAAAGAGCTTGAGAAGGCCGGTGTGCGTGCCCTCGATGCAGTAAGCAGGCATGCCGAAAAGGGGAGTCTGGAAACGCGATTGCGATGCTTCAAAATCCTTGCCAAATCATTGTGGTCGAAGGATGAACGGGTCGCCGCTGGGGCGAAAGCGGTGCTTGAGAAATTGGCGAAATCGGACAACCGGCGTGTCGCGAACCAAGCCAAATCCGCGCTGAAGAAGTCCGAACAGAAGAAGCTGGCCCCCGAACAGGTCGCGAAAGCCGGCGGCTTGCAAGTGCAAAGGATGAGGATGGATTTTGACGACGGACAAGGCACCGTCGCTCATGTTGAGGTTCAAGCTTCGGGGGGAACCGGCCCCGTGTGCGCGAGCATCAAGACCGACAGACTGATGGCTACGGACGTCAAAGTCGATGGGAAACGCATTTGGATCACCGAAAACCAACAGGGGGCAATCGAAGTCCAGATTACAGGGAAGGACATCAAGACATTCACAGCCAAGAATGCAGCCGAACTGAAGAAAAAATATCCGGAAGCGTACAAGCTCTACAAGAAGTACGGACGTTCGATGGTTCACAAACGGGCCGTGCAACCGCCCAAGAAAGGCGCCGGCAAATAGGGCTGCGCGGGTGCCTTGTAAACCACATCGCGATTGATGTCGAGACAGTGTAAGCGTTCAGCCGAATGGCAACAGCGATCCTTTGTGGCTGAAGTTGCAAAACTTCAGCCGATTTTACGTTAAGCTGCGGGGCTTCCGAATCTTGGGAATCCGCCTACCACAGTGTTTGTCGTCGGTGACCAGGGAGTGATTGCACACGGCGTAGAGAATCGCTCCGTGGTCCGAGAGCCAATCGATCGAGGCCATCGATTTGGGCGCGCTGAAATAGCCGGGCGGCGGCTTGGAGTAACACGTGCTCGGCGGCTTGCGCTTCCCCTGGTTCTCCCGGTACACCTCCAGGTAGTTCGCCGACACGTCGTGGTAGCCCAAGGCATCCAGCAGCATCGAGTGGGTCATGCACGTGGGGGTGGGCCATAATCGCTCGTAATGCCACATGATCCGGAGATCTGGCAATACTGACCTGTCTTGGGCATTCTCAAAGCCAGCTATTCGACGAACTGCAGATTGCGCCGAACGGCTTCGTTCAACAAAGTCTCGGGCGTATCGACGATCGCCGCTGTGGGCGGCGTCCGACCCCAGTAGCGCTCGGCCTCTTGCAAGGCCCGGGGACGTCCGCGAGCCAATTCCACGTCGAACGAATCTCGCTGGTCCGGCAATGCCGGCAGCAGCAGATCCACGTAGGCTCACTCCTGGGCCGGAAGGTGCGTTGGAACCCGGACAAAGAGGAATTCGTCGACGATCCCGCCGCCAATGCGTTACGTGATCGCCCGCGCCGCGAAGGTTTCGAGATGCCAGTGCTGTAGCCTCTCCAAGGAAAGGCGATGTGCTGGTCAAGAACGGCGTTGTTTTCGATTGGTGACCAAATGAAACGTTGTCCCGTGATCCTTGCGTCTCTCCTTTGCTTGTCGACTAGCTCGTTGATGTCGACCCAAGCATATCCCGCGCAGTTTCCTTCGCGCGTCAGAGGTTTTGCGGATTGCCGGGGTGGGATTGAAGGCGATGTCATCCGCGTAACCAACTTGAACGCACGCGGTCCCGGCTCACTCCGCGCGGCAATCAAAGCTTCGGGACCAAGGGTTGTGGTTTTCGAAGTGGGTGGCGTCATTGACCTGAAGAAATGGTCCTTGCATATCAAGAACCCATTTATCACGATTGCGGGACAAACCGCCCCTTCTCCCGGCATCACCGTTATCCGTGGCGGAATCTATATTATAACACATGACGTGGTCGTTCAGCATATTCGAGTTCGCCCAGGGGACGTTGGTAAACCCAAGCGGAGCGGATGGGAGTGTGATGGGATATCCACCGATGGCCCCGCCTACAACGTTATTGTCGATCACTGCTCTATCACATGGGCAACCGATGAGAACATGAGTGCTTCCGGACCGCGCAGGGAAGGTCCGCAAGCTACGTCGCGCAGAATCTCTTTTAGCAACTGCATCATTGCTGAAGGCCTGAGCCATGCGACGAACAAACTCGGCGAACATTCCAAAGGTACGTTGATCCACGATTATTGCCAAGATATTGCGATCATTGGCAATCTCTACGCACACAACACGAAACGAAATCCATATTTCAAAGCGTTTACAACCGGCGTCATCGTCAACAATGTCATTTACAACCCAGGGAAGGTCGCGATACAGCTTGACTACGTTCCCAAGGAGTGGGCAGGCACGGGACTCAAGCCCCGAAACTGCCGAGTCAGCATCGTGGGTAACGTACTGCTGCACGGCCGTGACACCAATAATGAGGTAGCTCTCGTTGCGCGACGTGGTAACGCATATCTGGAAGACAACTTGGCTTTTGACGTTGCCGGCAAGTCGGTTGCACTGATTTCTGGAAACATTCAAGAGCTCGAATGCAAACCGGTCTGGCCCGAAGGTTTGCACGCGCTGCCCGCCAAGAACGTCGTCACCTACATCGTTAAGCACGTGGGCGCGCGTCCCAAGGACCGTGATCCCACCGATCGTCGGCTCATTCACGACCTTTTGAATCGCGACGGGCGTATCATCGATTCCCAAACGGACGTTGGTGGATACCCCAACTGCAAGCCCGTTTTCAGGAAATTGACAATTCCGTCCACCGATCGTGCCGCTTGGCTACGACAACTTGCCGAGGAACTGGAATAACGGCCAAGAAAGATTGTCTTGCGGCGGGTGTTTTTCACCGTCTTTCCACGACACAATGCTCTCTGGAGGAATCGAAGGACAATGATTTCGATATCAAATCCTGCCAGCCCGTCCCGCCGGTCCGCTTGGGCCGCGGCAACGATGGTCACATGCCTGTTCGCCTCGCCGACGCTTGCCGCTTCACCGCAAGCGCGATCCGTAGCCGACGGGTACGAACTTGTATCCGAAGCGGATGGATTGTTGGTGAGCGTGTATGGCGATGCCAAGGAAGGGTTCCGAGTGACTTTCACGCGCCGCCGCGAAGACGGTTTGTGCGGCGTCTGCAGTTTTACACCCGGGCAGGTTTGGTCCGTCTATACGCGTTGGGAGAAAGCATGGTATGCGCGTCCCGTCCACTTCGCGCCAACCCGCGTGAAAATGCTGGACGAGAGAATCTGCGTGGAGACCGACGGCGAGATCGACGGGCAACGCTGGCGATTTCGCGACGTCTACCGCATCCAGCACGATCTAGTCCGCATCGACCGCACGTTTGAGCACGTCGATGACCGGCCCCAGTCACGGATCACACTGCAGACGCGATTGCGAGTCGCCGTGGGAAGCAATCCACGGATGCTGATCCCCGCCAACAACTACAACAACAATCCCGGCATGCTGCCAAACCTGCCCGGTCCAAAGATGACCGAAGGGTACGTGCCCGGAGCGTTGGTCGCCTACGAGGAGCACCGCCTTCCTGTCCCCTTTGTGAATGTCGAATCCGATTCGGCAGCCGGGCGGATCGGTGGATCGCTCCTGAC
>JAJSAJ010000325.1 GCA_024274855.1 Planctomycetota bacterium
CAATCTGAGTGTCAAACCAGTTTGCAGGCCGTTTGGAAATAGCATGCTTGCAAAAGCGAAATTCTTCACGTCCCGCGTGAACAATCGTCGTGTGGCCGGACGTCGCGATCAACTCCCAAAACCGCGACATCTGCGTGACGCACAGTGGATCGATGATCGCCAAGTGCTTTCCAGCCGCGACTTGCAGCAAACAGAGCTCCGGCCGATAGCGATCTTCGGAAACAAACTCCGTGTCGAACCCGATAATTGGCTCGTCGGTCAATGCCTCACAAAAATCTTCCAATGCAGTATCTGTGTCAATGTATTCGTACTTCACGCTATTCGTACTTCACGCTAATTCATGTTGGATTGAGTAGGTTCTAATGGATAATGCCACGCTATACCGTTCACGGCCGGAGATGACACCAACGCGGATTGCAGGCCCTATGGTATCTTCTTTCTTCGATTGTACTTCGGGTTGATGCAAAATGTGTCAAACTTGACCGGGAGCAGTATAAGGTTCTGATGCGGCTGCCTGTATTACTAAGGGCCGGCGAATCAATGGTTGTCGCGTTTACTGGGGGGCATTCGGGCGGCGATCCTCCTTAGCTGCGAGACTGATTCACCCATGGGGGTCCCTCGACAACCATTCTCCTCCATTTGGCTAAAGTGTTACGCGAATCCTAACTCCAGAGATCGTTGCATTCTTGCCAAAGTTCCAGCGACCAACGCGAGCGGGCGATTGGGGTCCCGAGCGGTAGCTTGGATTTGGTCGTGGCCCTGCCGCCTTGTGCGCCCCGCGCAAGCCCCTGCCCTGGCATCGCCTCTTAACCCTCAACGTGCGGGCAAAACCGCGTGAGCGCGTGTCTTCTGAGCGACGGCTGGAAGGTGCCAAACGCAAGCGTCTTAGACGCTCGTATCGGCCCGGCCGGTCGACTCGCATGATATCCCAACCCAAGACGTTTGCAAAGATGCCTCTCCACCCATGACCGAACAACCCGTGTACAAATAACGCGAGGAATCTGGTATCGTGATCCGTGCTGACTCCAACAGGCTCGACGACACAACAGAACGGATTTTCTAGTCTCCTGCCGTTCGGCACGAAACTGCCGGACAGGTGATGTCTGGGAGCATGGCAATCAAGTCGATGTGAGTCTTCGATCGACGGCCTGTAAGGCCATCGTGCGGCTATTTGTTTGCAACTTGAAGGGGACCGTGTGACCAGATTGCTTGTCAGCGTGCGTAATCTGCAAGAGGCTCGGGATGCGATCGCGGGCGGTGCGTCGATCATCGATGTCAAGGAACCTTCGAAAGGTTCTTTGGGGGCCGCCTCGCCACAATGTTGGCGATCGATTGTCCAGTGGGCCACCAATCAAGTCGCCGTCAGTATTGCTTTGGGGGAATTGATTGAAGCGGATTTGGGTGATCGAATTCGTCAGCTGCCGGAAGTTCCGTTTGCAAAAATCGGTCTCTCCGGTTGTCGGCCGCTTGACGACTGGGCGCAAAGGTGGCTCGCTGCACGTCATGCGTTACCTCAATCCGTGTCGCCCGTTGCGGTCGTCTACGTTGATTGGAAAACGGCCGGTGCGCCACCGCCCGAGGACGTTCTGACGACGGGCATCTCGCTTGGCTGCCAAACCCTCCTGTGCGATACCGACGACAAGCGGCACGGAGGCCTGCTCGATTGGATCAGTGTCCCGCAGCTCGAACAATTGATTGCCGCGGCTCGCGGAAACCAAATGCAAATTGTATTGGCCGGTTCGGTCGATTCGAGCAACCTACACCACGTTCTGGCATTTGCACCCGATTACGTGGCCGTGCGTGGGGCCGTCTGCCGTGGTGACCGTACCGCGACTCTCTGTCCAGACCGCGTTCGCCAAATGGTCGAAGCAATCGCAAGGTTCGAGGCGTCGCACGGCAATGGTAGCTAGGACGCTTGGCCACGGCACGTTCAACGTGGGCAGAGTGATCGCCGGTAAGTTATCGATTGCGGACTTGATATCCCCTTTACGCAAATCCTCTAACCCCTGGATAAGCAGCCGAAATCGCGGAATCCTCCAAACTCGGCCGGCCTGTAATCGGTCAAACAGATCGGCAAGGCGTGTCGCTGGACCTCATTCCGAGTGCGGATCGCTGTGGTCGGCCCCTATTGCTGGTCGTGTGGGGGTCGGCAACGGGCCGGTGGCTTGTCGTGCACACCCGAGTCGGTTTGCGGGTCCGGGCAAACTCCGTCGGTAAGGAATCTGACACGGCTTTTTTTTCCTCGGCCAAAATTGGACGGTTTTGCTTGACATTCGAGTCTGAGAGTTTGATACTTGGTGCCTTGGAGACTCGATTGGGACATGCAGCCCGTGCACGCATGTTTCGTGGGTGACCAGCGGGAGCAGCGCGAATGCGGACATGCTTCCAGTTTGGTAACCGTTGACGGCGAGAGTGCGTGGAGGGGCAGTTGGCATTTTTCACTTATCATTTTCAGTGGAAAGAGATATGACCTCGCAGCGCTGCTTCTCTCGATGATAAATGAGTAATGTCAAATGACTAATGATGAATCGGGGAACGCTCCGGTGCTAACGCGATGGCAGACGAAAACCCCGTGAACGATTACCCAGTTTGGTTGTGGCCCTGCCACCTCGGGAACTTTTCTGATGACCGGGTGCATTGTGCCAGCCGTTTCAGGTTGATCCGGTATTCGAGTTTTGTTGTGTGACATGTTCGTGGCGCGGGCATACTATTGGCGAGTGGCCTCGAATCGGATGCTCTCGCTTGATCGGTGAGCGGTATTACCGCCTTGGGCTCAGTAGCCGGAGACGGACGCCGGGACGTGGAACTTTCTAATGTGCCTCAATGACAAGTCAAATCAGCTGCCGTTCGGGCAATGCGATTGAAGCGTGGTTTCAGTGCGGGTAGAAATCGTCTTTGTTGGTTAGAGGGGGGAACACGGTGACACAATCGGTTCTGGAAGCAATCAAGATGGGCATTTGGGATTTTGAACCGGACGAACACGAAAGCGAAGAGTATGATCCAACGGGCGCAATGCCCGGGACCGTCGAAAAGCTTTCCGTATTGTCCGAACGTATTCGCCAAGGGTTACCCTTGTGGCATCCGAACGATCGATTGGCATACGACGAGAAGAAACCGATCGCTGGCGGTTAAGGCTTCTGTAACACGAACCTCAAAGATCGTTGCGTGGTTGACGGAGTTCAGCGACCAACGGGAGCGGGCCAACGGAAGCCCGAGCGGTCGGCCGCTTTCTTGGCCAAGAAACCGCGGTCGTCGAGTTTGCTGGCTCAATACCCAGAGTGCCGCACCCGTTTCGCTGCACTCCCACTGAAACGCTAACCCGCGATCTGCTACACTTAGAGGGTGCAAGAAACCGTTTCCTGCCCCCCCGTGGCTAACGGGAACGGAGGGCTTCGGCTCACAAGACACGGGCTGTTTTGTTGTAGCCGTTCACGCCGCTGGGGTCTGACGCAATTTTCGGCGGAGAAAGCGTTTCTTTACGCGAACGCATCTTGTCGCCGAAAATGGGTCTGACCCCTTGGAAGCGAACCGGCGGCCTACATTCGGTGAACGGTTACGTTTTGTTACACGTTCTCTGTTACTCGTGCGCTCTACCCCCTGAAAGGCTTTGCCATCGTTTCGACGGTGCACATCGCGCAGAAAATCACAAGGAACCGATCATACCAAGTTTCAACACGGAAGTGGCGCATTCTTTGGGGCAGACACGAGCCAAAGAACGCATCATGGACCTCATTAACCAGATTCGTCAACAGTATCAAGATCAAGTCACGGACTTCTCTAGCGACTGGATTGAGAATACGTTGAAGTTCACACTGACAACCTACGGCTTTGATATCAGTGGTACGGTCCAAGTTGAAGAGAGCCGTGCGTTGGTGGCTGGAAACTTGCCCTTCCTTGCCGTTCCGTTTCGGCAGAAAATCGAACAATCGATTGCCGGCGAACTGGCACGTAAGCTTGTATGATTCGGATCTACATGCGCTGCTGTCAGAGGGCTATGCCGGAAACAGGCGATTGTTGTTGCCGCTTTTCGTCGCCTACGGATTGTGCGGGCTTTGTCGATTGAGCGAACTCTTCCTCTCATTTATTAGGCCCGAGCCCACTTTGGGGCTCCACCTACCGCCTGACAACCACACCGCGACCTATATCTCTTATGGAGCGGTGTATCGTGCAATGTCCATTTCCCCCGTAACCTGTCTCGACTCGGAAGGCGGGCTCTTGGTGAAATGGCATCTCGGCAGGGCGATTACCCTTAGGCCAAAGGACACACGACCAATGCGAGCGGACCATACCGTTCGGCGAGTTCGCTAGAAACGGCCTGGCCGTCCCGCCGCCAATGACCGGTACGCTGAAATAGCCCATGCTCAAAACTCGATCCTTGATAGAAAAAGTGCTCTCATGACTCTCTCCGTACCTCAAGATGCTTTGATTACCGCCTCCAAGCGTCTGCTGCGTTATCGAATCCCTCTGGCGCTCGCATTGGTAGCCAATTGCATCATGCTTGCCCGAGTGCCACTGCGTGGGATGCTTGCCTCCGATGCACGGCTCCAAGATGTGACCCGGCAACAACCCGTTGAGCAATCGCCGGTGCCTTCGGTCGAATCACAAGCCGACTCGGCCACTCAACCGGCGCCGGCCGCGAGCGGATTGTGCATGAACAACACCCATCCCGAAGTACAGTCAGCGATGGTACAGCATGTGGCGAAGCCAACCACGGACCTGCCGGCCGAAACCACGCCACCCCACAAGACGGCAATCGTTCGAATCCCCGTGGATCCAACACCGCAACCGGCCCCTCAACTCGGTCCGGCCACCGCTCCGCCAGCTGCCACCGCGCGGATAGGCAATCGCATTACGCCAACGGAAAGTGCCAATATCGTTGATGTGACTGACGTGGCCAAGCACATGACCCGAATGCTGCGAACGGGCGTTGCGGATATCCGAGAACGTGTTGCACGGAAAACCGCTCAATGGGCCGACCGTCCCGTGGCCATCGTCGCTCAAATGCCAACCTGGTTGCCCCAAGAACCCAAACAACCAACGGCAACCAAACAACGGAATACGGCGACGCCCACTACCGAGACCGTAACGAATGCAACTCCGAAACTCTCCGTAAGCCGACCAAACCCGGAGCGAGAAGACGCGATCTCACTCAACGTCGAGACAAAACAGTTGACCTCTGACCAGCACAAGACCGAGTATCGCTGGAGTGTTCGCAATCCGACGGAAAACCATGGTATGGTCTCCTTCCTGGTCGATGGCAAAATCTACTCGTTGGCATCCGGCCAGTCTCGTACCTTTTCAACGACCGAAGAACAGACAGTTCGCTTCGATCGCGGAGCCGACTTCGGAGCGGCTAACCAGAAAGTGCGCCAAGGTCAGTTTAAGTTCACGGTGACCGATACCGGCTGGCACCTGGTTCCCGCAAAGTGACCGTTGCCACAGCGTTAATAATGCTCGGCCAAAAAGCGCACGACGGTCTTTCAGGCCGTCGAATGCGCCGCAAAAGAACATGACACTTCGGATGATTAGGCACAGGTAAGTATCCGCATTCCAAGCGTCCTTCCGAGTTGCCACGCGATTGATCGACGGACTCCATCCTTGTTGTTGCCCCCGTCTCCCCAACGGTCCTGTCCCGGTGGAAGGCGTGACTACTCAGCTACAAGCCAGCCGGAAAATTGAAGCTGTGGGTAAAGGCAAGGCCAAAGCCCATCGTGCACCAGAGGGACTCTCGTGGCCGAGCAAGCGTACGACGGTCTTTCAGGCCATCGAATGCGCCGCGAAAGGTAACCGTTCACGGAATGTAGGCCGCCGGTTCGCATCCAAGGGGTCAGACCCATTTTCGGCGACAAGATGCGTTCGCGTAAAGAAACGCTTTCTCCGCCGAAAATTGCGTCAGACCCCAGCGGCGTGAACGGCTACCGCGAAAGAACATGACGACTCAGCCGGAACAGCTTTTCCGCGGTAAGTTACGAACCCCGAATATCGCGTAAACGATCACGACCTTTGGTCGGAAAGGGCTACGTCGTCGTCGCTCGCTTCGAGATCGCTGTCTTCGATTCCGTTCTCCGGGTCCGGCGATGGAGTCTCCAACTCGGACACCATTGGCTGGACCGGCTCGTCACATTTGGCCGGTAGCTCAACAGATTGTCCGTCAGCTTGCTCCGGTTCGAGCTGCGAGTCCGCCTGCTGATCGGTTCGATCGAGCACGCGAATCAGCTGACTGGCCATGGCAAAGTAACTCGACCCCCAGACCACGGCAGACAGCATTGCAACCACCGCACCAATAAACGCCAGAGACGTGGCGGAACTGGACCAGCCGACCAACACAAGGGAGACAACGATAGACAGACCGGCAATGAAGAGTTTGGAGTGCATTGACAAGAACAGCTGTTGACTCCAGTAAGTATTCAGCGCCGATCTCGCGGACATATTAGCCAAGCTGCGCATGGTGCTGATTGTGTCACGCCGCTCGGATTGTTCTACTTTCTTGCGCCGAAAAACCGATTTTCGTTCCACTTTCGGTGCTGGTTCGGGCTCCACGTCGCATGACGCGTCCTTTGGGGTATCGTCTTCCCGTGGCTGATCTGGTTCGACCGGTGTGGTCGTTGTACGTGCACATCCCGTACGTTGGAGTAACTCCGCCATGTACTGTTCGATTGACTGCTCGTCAGACGTTCCGGATTGGTCCGGAGGCGCAAGCGTTTCAACCGGTTGCGGACAGGAAGGCCCAGCAGCATCGGATGGGGTTCCGACCCCTTGTTTCGGCATTTCCGTGCTGGCCGAATCAAGATGATTCAGCAGCTCGAGCACAGCCATCGGTTCGGGAAAAGGTGGTGTCCCAACCGCATCAACTCCATCAATCGCTGGGGTTGGCTCGATAGGCGACGGTATGGCCGTGGAACTGCCTGATGGCTGGGTGTGAAATGAGCCGTCGTTTGCCATATCGCTTACCTGTACTGCTAACGTCTAAGATCAATCCTCGCATCATTACATAGCTTGCAAAGAAGGTTTGGTCAAACATGTCAGGCGAACCATTACGAGCGGATGTGCGGTTTCCGAGTTGTTTCGAGTCAACCTGCGGATCGCGCCGATCAGTCCGATTCTCACGTTTGCAGTCTATCCGAGCCTGGCGTCTGCTGACAAAGCGAGTACAGTCTCAACCGCGATATCAACCGCGCATGCCCGCACGGCCCTCGGGTCTTTTTCTTAGAAAACCGGACCATGGCAGGTTAGC
>JAJSAJ010000326.1 GCA_024274855.1 Planctomycetota bacterium
CTGGAGAAGCAGTGCTTGGCCCGGAGCCCGAAGGGCTCATACAACCCCAGCCGGTGTCGTAAGGCACCGGAGTGCATGTCGATGCAATCCTAGGCCTGAAGGGCCGACACAAAGGGGAAGCGTCGAGCTGTGCCGTCCCTTCGGGACTGGGAGAAGAGGCCTCTGGGCTGGTGGAATCCTAGTTTCTTCGTGAATAATCCCGTTTAGTCGGCCCGCTGCATCCTCAGCATCGCTCGTCGCGCGATCGGCCAGCTAGTCTGTTGGACCGCGGCGATTGCCTCTTCGATTGCTCGAAAATGACGATCCAGAAATGGGACGGCCGATCCTGGCGGCGGTACCTCGGCGACCAAATGACGCGAAACAGCCTGCAACAGCCGAGCAACCCCCGCTCCCGTCCAAGCGCTTGTCTCATGTCCTGCCAGCCAGGCCCACGGAGCGGGGCAAGCTAAATCAACTTTATTAAGAACAGTCACGACACGATCGCCAACGGCACGTTGAAATCGTGTTTCCTCACGCGTCAGACCACTCGCGACATCAGTCACCAACAACACCACGTCGGCCAAAGCAACTTGCGCATGAGTCCGTACGACGCCTTCCGTTTCAATAGGATCGCCAATCACGGACGTCAAACCGGCTGTGTCGACAAGCTGAACCGGCCAACCATCAATTGCAGTCGTGGCGACGAGTACATCTCGCGTCGTACCAGCCCTATCATGCACGATCGATCGCTGGTAACCAAGCATCGCATTGACCAGACTACTCTTTCCCGTATTCGGCTTACCGGCAAAAACGATGCGTGCAGGCGTCAGCAATCGCCGACCAACAACTGAGAACCGGTCAAGCGTTTGCAGGGCATCGAGCGCATCGACAGCCTTCTTCACCTCGATCAACCGCAGAATTTTCCCGACTTCGCGAGAAAGTGCACCGCGATACTGGACCATCAACACCGCGGCAACTCGCTCAGTAGTCGCTTCAGCAAGTGCAAGATGCGCATCGGCAATCAACGGATCGGCCGAATGTGATCGCACAAAATAAGATGCGTCAACCCGACGACAACCCTCGGACTCCAGCAAACCAATGACTCGCTCCGAAGCAGCCTGGCCACCGTGACAGTGGACCTCGACTAATGACGGACCGAAACAACAAACAACAAGTTCTTCGCCGATTCCTTTGTCTTTGGCACGTCGCCAGCGGCCGAATATGATCCGCCCAACCGGCTGACGACTTAACGGCAGGCCGTTTGCAGGAAAAAACAAACGCTCGACCAAATCAACCGCATTGGTTCCCTGCACGGCTATCGTGGCAACCGCACCGCGTCCTCGCGGTGTCAGTTCAGCAACCGAACAGGTCAGATGTTTCGCCATTGAGAAAGTTGCCATGGTCGACAATGTGCGACTTGTTTCTGATTCTCTCGCAGCTCAGCGCCACCGCAACTCGCCACGCGTGACACAATCAGCCGAATCGATGAGTACGATTTCTTCTACGATACGCAACAGGATCTCCCCGCAATAGCAACACCAGTCAGAACCAAGTGCGGATCGAACTGGACGTCTCTTCCCAAATGGGATGCGATCATCTGCCCACCACCGCCCGTGCTGTAGACGATTGGTGTCGCGGAGAGTCGACGCGACATTCGAGCCACAAGCTCTTTGACAGCTCCGAGACACCCCCAGCCCACACCGCTCTGGATCGCAGCCTCGGTCGACTTTCCAACCGGCTCCGGCATCGAAGCGAAATCAACGTCGCGAATCGGAGGCAGTGCATCAGTCCGGACGACAAAGGCCGCGGCGGCGATTGCCGGTCCAGGAAATATCGCACCTCCACGAAAGAGGCCCTCCCGGCAGACCAGATCGACTGTGACAGCAGTGCCAACGTCAATAACAATCGCGGCTTTCCGAGACCCGCGCCGCTTGTTGACCGCAACGGCAGCTGCCAGTCGGTCCGTGCCAACACGATCCGGATAACAAACATCCAATTCGATTGGGAAGTCTCGGGCGTACAAAACTGAATACCTGTCGTCCGGTCGATTTTCGCTGAGCCATTCCCTAAGTTGCAATTCCACCGCACGATGGACGCCGGCGACAACCCAGCAGACGGGCTCGGGAGACGAAATCGTGGACAATCCGTCAAGCAGATTCTCATGGGCAAAGCGCAGGCTGTGGGCTGGCTGTTTGGGCACACCTTGCAGTTCAGCCGGGTAGAAGCCGATTTTTACGGCACTATTTCCGATGTCCACAGCAAAGAGTCGACGGCTTGACGCGGCGGCATTCATGACGATTGCTTGCCTGCAAATCGATCCAAGGTTCGTGCTACGGATGCCGTGAGCTGATTGAGCCCCTGGCCGGTAACCGCCGAGATCAGAAGAACATCGCGTTCAGTCGCGTCGGCTAGCCTGACTTGCACTTCATCGGCACCTGGCAACTCGGCTTTTGTCACCACAATAATCTCAGGACGCCCCTCCAACGACTCACCATATTGCACCAGTTCGTTCCGGATGGCAAGGTAATTCGCGACGGGGTCGGTGCCGTCGATCGGCGTCGGCTCGACCAAATGGATCAGGATTCCCGCACGTTCGATATGCCGCAGAAACTCGTGCCCAAGCCCAACGCCCTCATGAGCTCCTTCGATCAGACCCGGGATATCTGCCATCAGGAAAGAGCGGTCCATGTCAATTTGAACGCGTCCCAGATTTGGTGTCTTCGTCGTAAACGGATAGTCCGCGATTCTTGGCCTTGCACGAGAGAGACGGCTCAACAAAGTGCTCTTACCTGCATTGGGCTTACCCACCAGTCCGACGTCAGCGATCATTTTCAGCTCAAGCACCAACAAACGATGCTCACCCTCTTCACCTAACGTGAACTCGCGAGGCGCTTGATGCGTTGACGTCTTGAAACGGGCGTTTCCTTTGCCCCCCTTGCCACCTCGCGCAGCCACAACTTGCTCGCTCGGCAGCACAAGATCCTTGACGACGAACTCCTGCTGAGCGTCAAGAACAACCGTTCCGGGAGGAACAAGAATAATCAGGTCTTTTCCGGACCGGCCATGCTGCGCGGAACCACGACCGTGCTGCCCGCGTTCAGCCTTCCAGGTTTTTCGATGGACTAACGCCGACAGGTTGTCAACGCCCGGTTTGGCCACAATCAGAACGCTGCCGCCATGTCCACCGTCCCCGCCATCCGGGCCGCCACGAGGCACGTATCGCTCGCGCCGAAAGCTCAGACAACCATTACCGCCTCGACCAGCCGCGACTTCAATTCGAACCCGATCGACAAACATAACGTACGGCACATCCCCGGCGAATCTCTGGTCTTCGCCCAAAAAAGAACAACGGGCGGGGACCGCGCTCTGACTCCCCAACTCACATCGACCACATGTCGACCGCCGGTAAGAACCTCGACACAGTGATCCCAAGCCCAGTGAGCCCAAGCCCAGTGATCTCAAGCCCAGTGATCTCAAACCACGGATACGAGAGCTTCCGCGCACACAACCGGGGGCAAAGAATAAGCAACAGACGTCGTCAACCGGCGACCCTGCTGAACCGTCAACCGATTATGTATCGGCCGGTCAGTTGGCCACCACGTTGATGCGTCGTCCCTTTCGGTCGAACATCACCACGCCATCAGACAGAGCGAACAGAGTGAAGTCTTTCCCCTGTCCGACATTGGCGCCCGGGTGAAATCGATTGCCAACTTGTCGCACGAGGATATTGCCCGCCACAACACGCTGACCACCGAACTTCTTGACCCCTCGCCGCTGCGCATTCGAGTCCCGGCCGTTCCGACTGGACCCTTGGCCTTTCTTATGAGCCATCGTCTATAACCCTTTTGGTTGCCCGTTTCGGGGAAGTCCACAAGTGGAAAACCCTTACTTTTAACGATAAACCCACAAATGATCAAGCCGTTGTCTCAAACCGTACTTGCTGAGCACCTCCATTTGACGTGCCGAATCTTCCTCGTAAGGAACGCCGAACCGAATCTCACCTTCGTGCTCATGCCGATCATCACCAGGACGCCAAAAGTTAAGCTGAAGCGTTTTGGTCAGCAACTGCCGCCCCGTACCCGGAGAATCCCCCTCCTTGTAACCATCTGGCAAATTGGCCGGCTGGTACGCATTGGTCAACCCCTCGATGAAAACCGACAAGAAGTCGATTCGCGGATCAATGTCTTCCCACGTGACCAGCCCCCAGACTTCCTTGGGGGCATCTGGTGTACTGAGCGGAATTGCTGTTCGACTGATTTCCACGGAATTCAGCAGCTTCTCACCATGTCGCTCGCGTTGTTCGATCGGCCGGCGTGCAGCAGGTATGATCCGATCCTGATAGGTTTTCTTGACTTGATGGCCCACCAACAGGAACTGTGGAAAGAAAAACTGCCCTTGATGACTTACCGACTCGGCCCGGAATGTGTCGTGGCCCCATTTGTCGGGCTGAGCCGCCGGAGACAAGTCGTGGCCGAGATAGCGAACACGGTACACCATATACCAGATCCGCTTACGCTCCATCTTCACATTGGGGCGTGGAACATCAACCATGATCATCCGCAATGGCTTAAACGAAA
>JAJSAJ010000327.1 GCA_024274855.1 Planctomycetota bacterium
ACCTTCATGCCATCCGCTTCAATGGCCAGGATCGCGTGCGAGTGGCCCATGCCGCCGTGTACGGTGCTGATGAGCCACTTCCCGTCCGCAGTCCAGCTGGGATTGTACAGGTGATGGATCCCGTCGTTTGGGTGTTTTCGCGTCTTTCCAGTCTTCACATCGAAGAAGAAGAGCCCTTTGCTGGCAAAGTCGATCACGTGGAACCGAGTGAACTCCTGTTTGAAAAAAGCGATCGTTGTTACATCCGGAGACCAACACGGCTGCCGTGCTTTCTTGGCCACGAGTTGCCGTTGAGTTCCGTCCGCGTTCATCACATAGATACTGCGAAGCGTGTCCTTCCCCACGGGAACATCCGCCAGAAAACAGATTTTGGTGCCGTCGGGCGAAGCTTGTGGGTAAAGCTCGTGAATCTTGGGTGTCTTCGTAAGGTTCCTTCGCTCTGTGCCGTCCGCATTCATGACAAACAGGTCCCAATTGTCATCGACATACGATTCAAAAAGGATCTTGTGCGGGTACGTTTTCAGCTCGGCCTTCAGCTTCGCCCTCGCTTCCTCTCGCTGATCGGTGGCCGTGGTATCGACGGGACCGTTGCCGTCGGCCGACGCGACTGCCAACATCGGGCCGCTGATGGCCGCCACCAGCAACGCCACACAATGTACTGTCCCTGCTGCCGCGCCGCGTCTTATCGAATCGAGTTTCATTGTCTTGAGGGCCTTATCCGGGTGAGCTACATCGTGGTTCTCAATCGCCATGCCTACGACACAATGTGGCGACGTTCAACTAGGCTTTGTCTCAAAACGGGAGGGCGAGGCTCCGGCCGAGCCGTTTTGGCCAACAAAACAAGAGGCTCAGCAGGAGCTTCGCCCTCCCGGAAACGCTGCTTCTCTGGGTTTTGAGACAAAGCCTAGTGTGAGCTTTATCGGACCGCCACGTCAAGGCCACGGATGGCAAGGCGTCCCACGGATAAGGGAAGAGGAGAACCGACCACGGAATGCACGAATACACGGAGAGCAGAGAGATTGTGCGGCGAATACGCTCGCATTTCCAACTCCCGTATTCTTGGTGGGCGGTAGCCTGCTTGGTTTTTGGTTTTATTACCGGATACCGAACGGGTGCCAGGACGCTGGAACTGGTGCTTCCAACGTGATCGGTGTGTGACGTACCGGGTGCTCGAATTCCAGACGGCGTGCGTGCAACGCGATCCCGGCAGAGAAATGCCGTGGGCTTCCGTACTTGCAATCGCCGAGTATCGGCAGGTTGCGCGCGGCAAGCTGGACCCGAATCTGATGCTTGCGCCCCGTTTCCAGTTCGATCTCCAGCAGCGTGGCTTGTTGTGTTGGCCGCAATGTTCGGTAGGCCAAGCGAGCTTCCTGAGCACCGGCCGCTTCGGGACGCGTCACCAGGACCTTGCGATGCCGTTCGTGTTTTCGGAGCCAATCGATCAGCTCCGCTTCCGCTGGGACTGGCTGCCGAGCAACGAGCGCCCAATACCGCTTTCGGACCGTTCGTGTCCGAAACTGTTCGGTCAACCGCCTGGCCGCCTTGGACGTTCTCGCCATAATAACGATCCCGGTTACCGGCGCGTCAAGTCGGCTGACAATCCCCAGGTAGACGTTTCCCGGTTTGTCATAACGCTGTTTGATGTACTGCTTGGCCAACGCCAGCAGGCTGGGCCGATCTGCGGCAACACCCATCGTCGGCAACCCTGCCGGCTTGTCGACGACCAGCAAGTGGTTGTCTTCCAGAA
>JAJSAJ010000328.1 GCA_024274855.1 Planctomycetota bacterium
CGTTTGACCGGCAAATCCACACCGTCGTAGTCGTAGGGTGTCAAGATCGCCGTCGAGAGTCCTCCATCATCCGCAACGTTCACGGCGAGCGCCGGCACACCAGGAATCGCTCGAACAGCGCGACATAACACGGAAATAATGACCAGCGTATGGGCGCGTTGCAACCGGATTGTGGTGTGCCGGCGCTCGCAATACCGTAGTTGCCAGTTGCCAAGGTGGATGCCGCGAGCTTGTCACACCCTACACCTGGTTTTGCCGTCGCTGACGAGGCTCGGTAGGCCGGCAAGCGACCATCGAGAATCGCTTCCCGAAAACCCTGAACCGGGCCTGACCCCCAGTCACGCCATCTCGAAGAGCGCCGTATCAGGCGTCGAGAAGCTATAGCGGAATTGCCTATCAACAACGGGGATAGTTTTTCCGGTATAGAGTTCCTTGACTTGACCAACATTGACCGGCAGCGTGATGGTCTTCTCGCCTCCACGTGCCATGTGAATTGCAACGAGACGCTGATTAGCGTAAACAGGCACCTCGTCCTGACAATAAATGGTCACGCCCGCTTCCACGGCTGCCTGCCTCAATACCGCCGGCGTAACCGCTTGATAGCCCGAAACGTAAACGGATATCCAACCATCACGCCGTACGCGACGGACACCTGCGGTCTTGAATGCAGTACCCGTCAGTTTCTTGACACGGGCCGGATCCAGATTCTTGTCATTGCAAATACCGGGTGCATAAATGAAGAAGGCCGTACGGTCGTTCCTGAACGCGTACTTCTCAAGTATCTTCATTTTCTCCGGTGTAACCTGAAAAAGACCCGGAAAGACGAGCATTTTGTACTGCCGAAGATCGACCTTTGTCAAATCGCTGAAAGAATAGACTTCGAACGGTGCGCCGAGACGATTCAGCTTGTTTCTTGTGCCTTGATAGATATGTGAAACGATGGGATTTCGATCGTTCAGGTAGCGAGCACTCTGGGGATCGACGATCAGTGCGACCTCCGCACGCGTCTTGAATGTCTCGGCAGCAAAATGATCCCAAATCTTCTTGCTTTGCGCAATTACTTGCATGGTCTCTCGGGTCTTAAACACACCACCCCACATATCGAAACACCAGAGCGACGTATTGTTGACGATCGCAAGCGAGAACTCGCGTTTTAATCCGGCAGTCGTCTCTGCCTGATTCTTCCAGGGATGCATCCAGCCAATAGAAACAAAGTCATCCAATTTGACGTTGTATGTCGGTGTTCTGTGGTCAATCTCGTGCAGAAAACCCTTGCCGTTTAGTACACGCGTTCCATTGGGTACCATGAATCCACTACCGCCCCCCATCGGCCGGTCGGCATAGGGTCCAGGGCTGATAAAGAAGTCGATATCGGGCGAAGCGTAGAGCCGTTCGTATTCCCAGTGCCCGGCCCAGACCAGGCGCGATCGTGTCAACTCCAAAATATACCCAAAGAACATCCCAATCTGACGTTGCCGAGGAACAAGTTTTCGGGTTTGCTTTGCAAAGGCCAGCGCCGTATCGGCAACAAGGTCACCGGTAAAATGTGCATAGTCCACAACGTCCTGTTCAACCGCCGGATCTCTGATCAAATTGTCAAATGACGCATGATCAATGCGCTCAAAGTCCGGAACAGGTACATCCGGTTTACCGTGCTCTTTTAGCCACATCCTCCAAGCTCGCGTTTTCGTGCGTCCGGCATTGCCCTGACTATAATCCATCCACTCATCGGTCTGTCCGCATGCCAACAGATAGGCTTTTATCCGATCGCCGTATCTCGCTTCCATGTGCTTGACAACGGCATCCAGATATCCGCTAGTTGCTTTGCGCCACGCCGGGTTGGCACAGGCGCAACTGAGCATCGTGAAACTGTCACTCTCGGCGCTCTGTCCACGCAGGGCAAGTTGGTGACCAAGCCAGACCGGCGTATTCAAATCGATCATGCAAATGAACTGTGCATCCGAATTGACTTTCAATACATCATCGTATTGTTTGTCAAGTGACTCAAAATCGTACTTGTTAAACCAGCGCCAGACGGGCGGATATTTCGAATAGGGCCTACCCAGCGAGTTGTCTGTATTCGCGGCGAAGATGCAAACTGTATTGACTCCGGCCTTGTGAAATTGTGCCATCGCCTCGAATTCAGGCCAGAAGGAACGATAGGCAAATAACGGAGCCTTTCCGCTTGTCGCCCCATTATTTGGTGGATTCCCAAGTTGGCTTGCTGCTACGATCGGACGTGGAATCGTAGCAGCAATTGCCGAGCCACCCAGTATTTGCAGTGTCTTGCGCCGCGTCACCAACTCAGAATGCTCTTTTTCCATGATTTCATGACCTGCTTTTCTCGTGTCCAATTTACCTTCCACACATGTCGGCCGGGCCGCCAAGCAACTTCCAACTGCCGCTCGGAGCCGATCTGGTCACCTACTCCCTGTCGCTTGCGCCACGCGCCTTCCTCACCGTCACGGCCCAACTGCTTTCCTACTCTTCTCCTTCGGTACGTCCCTTGATCGTCCCTTCACGGTTCGTCAATTCGATCGATTGAGCAGTAGATGCCTCGGTGAACGGACTTGAGCCGTTGCATTGACACGAAAGGTGCGACGGCTTCAGTGCGGATATAGATCACCATACATGGACCGTATACGTCTTCGGTTGTATCTTGCAGCCAAACAGAAGTACAAACGTCATCGACATGGAATTGCCAAAACTCCTTATCGTTGGATGAATCGTCGCCGGCACAACGCAAACGCTGTGTGGTGCTCGTGCGTCGCCAACCATTCTGTCTAAGAAAATCCATCAGCTGTTCTTTTAAAGCAGATTGCATTGCCTCACCAGCGTTATCGCCAAAATAGTGGCTGCTCTGCACGCACCGTCTGCCTGATCGAAATGATGCGACAACACAAACAGCGGCAACGAGAATCAATGCACATAGGAGCGGTGGCGTTGAAACCCTCATCAGGGCACTTCCCATCATTCACGACTAACACACTCAAACTCGAACACTGCAGTCGTCCCGTGCGACCATCTCGCTCCGGGAAAGGAGATACTACCACCCACACCTCCCTTCTCAAGTCCCAAATTCACAACTGGCGATCCTCCAAAAGAATACCCAACGGCCACGGCAATCGTTGCGGACGAACAAGATGTCTTTGAATACCCTGACGCCGCAACTATCGAAAGAACACCATCCGTTTGTGTTTTCTCTGGTGTATTTGCGTTAACTACGATCTCACAACAAGCGTCACTACATCTTCGGGATTTCTGACTATTTGCCCTACAAGACACACCGATCTTGTATTTCTTTTCAAGATGTTTAATGCTCCAAGCAAACACTCCTCGCCACCAGACGCCCCAGCCTTCAACATCTACGTCAACGCCGTCGTCGGAGGGTGTAACACGGTAATGTCCATCAAGCGCATCTAGCCAAACCGTAAAAAGGTAAGACCGGTCCACAGGGAGTTCGTCGCCAAATCCACATACTCGCGACTTCTCCGTCTCGTATTCCACCTTTTTTCCGCCCCGCAGTTTTGGTTCACAAACAGGTCCGTACCATTCAAGACCCACCGGATCAACAGCTTGTATTGGCGTGCTGCTGCAGTATTCAGATAAACTAAGTTTGCCCGCCCGATACCCGATCGGATCCCTACTGATAAACCTCCCCAGTTCGGCCGACAGGCAGCGGTGCCTATAGTACCATCTAGTGCGGTTTTCAGGCTGCAGAGGCGTCAGCGCTACGTATATCGTGGTTTTGGCTCGCGGACAGGCATCCGGTGCCGCCACCGGTATCTCGCGCGTGGGCGCGCGAGGCTTGTTTATCATGTCAAAGAACTGCGACTGATTGTAATCGATTGTCAAGTGCCCCCATAGGGAAATAGACAGAAACCGCAGGAGTTTTGGAGTTTTCATCTCGGCGTGGCAGCCGCCTCGTTTGATTGCTCTGGCCGGACGCCAACGGGGGCGTCCGGCGACGCCCCCGCAGTTGGCCTGACCACACGACCTCGCGGTTCCATTTTTCGTGAACTGATCGGACCACCGCAACGCAGCGACTTCGGTTGCCGGGAGGCCTTGATCGTAACGTGATCCACCACACGGGAGGGCGAAGCTCCTGCTGAGCCGTAACGGCAACCAGAGTCGACACGTTCCACCGGCTCGGCGGGAGCCTCGCCCTCCCGGTCGTTCCGAATAAGGCGAACGGCCTCGGCATTGCGCGGTCTGCAAGTCGGCGATGGAGCATCTTGGCGGGACACGTCGGCCGAGCGTGTCGACGGTCATGAACATGGTCTGGTCGGACATGCAGCGGGCGCTGGACGTGCGGCCGGAATCGTGCACGGTGCGCACGTATCAGGATCTGATCTCGGAGGAAGTTCGGGAGACGGTGTCGACGGGGGACCGGCAGTTTGCGGAGACCTCGCGACAGGAGGCCGGAGCGAAGCAAGAACCGAATCCGCGACGCGGTGGCCGAAGTCCGCCGCCGACTGGGAATCGGCAGGCGCGTATGGCTTATGAGTTATTGTGACATGAGTCAGACACCTCGGCCACGGAAGACCCGGGAAGACAGCAGCATGGACCGGCCGGCTTTCAAATCGACCGCCAGCCCACTGGACTAGCGGTTCGTACGTGCGGAGGGGACAAAGACCGAAATGACTGCTGTCCGTCACCGATTGTGTGCTGGACAACGCGCCGAACGGTGTCGCGCTTGTCCGAACGCCGCTCCCCCTCGCTCCAGCACGCTTCGGGGGAGAAGACCCGCGAGTTACTTTTCCCCTTTGGTATAGAGTCACTGGCGATTCTGCCGTCACTCCCTCGCCGCTTGCGCCACGCGCCTTCCGCACCGTTACGGTCAACTGCTTTCCTACTCTTCTCCTTTGGAACACTGGCGAGGGCGTGTTGGTCGGTGTCCGACGGACGCCCACGTCCGTCGATGAGCGGCATTGGATCATGCCATCATCCAATTCGGTCAAACACGGGAGGAACACTGGCGGAACACATTCGCAAGTCCACGCGGC
>JAJSAJ010000329.1 GCA_024274855.1 Planctomycetota bacterium
CCGGTGATTACGATCGGCATGGGCGTGGTGGTCGCAATCGTCGTGTTGGCAGTCATGCTCCCCATGTTTGACATGGCTACATTTGCACAGGGCTAAAACGATGGTGTTCGATCAAACTCGAGGATGGATTGGCGTCGACATAGGAACAGACGCCGTGAAACTGGCACAGATTGAACGTCGTGGATCGCGCATTGCGATCACGGAGGCCGCCGTAGTCCAGCGTTCCGAGCCCTGGAGGAACGACGATAACCTGGCGATGTCGCCGATTGGATCAAGTGACGAGATCCTTGCGGCTCACGCAATTGGGGAACAGTTTTCGGGGCGTACCGCGGCCGCGACGGTTCCGATGGCCATCTGTGACGTTCGTAGCCTGCAGATTGCCGAAACAGGGCAGGCCGAGCGGCGTTCGCGGATCGCGCATGAATTGGCGTCGACGCTGCACGAAAGCGTCGGGGCGCGCGAATTCGATTTCTGGTCGACCGAATATGCACTGGAAAAAGGGGCCATTGCTCACGAAAACGTCGCCGTCATGTCGATTGTGGGCGACTGGGCACGTCGTCTGGCCGATGACCATCGCCAGGCCAAGCTAGTCTGTCGCACTCTAGACGGCACTCACCAGGCGCTAGCCCGAGCGATTCGCCTAACGGAAAACCGGCCCGACACGGTACCGAATGCGGCGTTGGACTGGGGGGTCACGTGCGCGACGTTCTGTATTGTTGTGGCCGGGCGGCCGATTTTCGTGCGGAAACTCCGGGACTGCGGATTCGGTCAACTGCTTCACCAACTTCAAGACACTCTGTCGCTTTCGCGTGACGAAGCTCGCGAAGTCGCCGGCAGTTTCGGCTCGCTGCAGTCGAATACCGATTCTGAATCGCCTCAGAGAATGATTCAGGAGATCGTCGCCCCTCACTTCGGCCGCCTAATTGAAGAAATGGGACGCACGCTGACCTATTTGAAGACTCACCGCAAAGAGTTGCTGCCACACCAACTGTGGCTGTTCGGCGGGGGGGCAACCATGAAGGATGTGGAACAGGTATTGACAGACCGACTCGGACTACCAACGGCGACATGGAGCCTGGAAGACAATCTGTTCGAAAGCGAAACAACCGGTACGATTCCCGTGGCCCTGCTAGGCCCGGCAATCTCGCTCTCCGCCTTGGCATGGGAGAAGTCATGACTACGTTCTTGAACATGCTTCCCCAGGGCTTCCATCGCCGTCGGTTGATGGTACGCCGTCTTCGACAATGGACGTGCGTCTGGGGCATAGCTATGACGCTTGCCATCGCATTCAGCTGGGGGCAGCATCGAGACTACCAAGCGTTGAATGCCCGGCTGATCGGATTGGAGAACGATTATGCACCGATCAAGAAACTGCAAACCGAGTTGATATCGAACCGAAAGGAATTGGCCGAGATTCATCATCGCGAAACGCTCGCTTTGCAACTCTCCGATCGGCGGTCCATGCTGACGCTCCTGGGGCTTGTCACCCAAGCCGCTCGTAGTTGCGATGGCGAGGTATCAATTCGCCAGTTGAGTTTGGGCGAGGGGCACCGACGATCGAGCCCGCGATACGGCCGCCCTGCCCTTTCAACCCTGACAATTGACGGGCTCGGCAAGAGCAATTTGTCCGTTGCGCGTTTTGCTGCGGCGCTTCGAATGACGAATGCCTTCTGCCAGGTCCAACTGAAGTCGACAGCCCAGAAACAAGGTGGCCTGATGTCGGTCCGTAGCTATTGTTTGGAATGTACGTTTGATTGAATCGATTCCGGCCGAAAGGGTAGTGGCCAGCCGATTGCCAATTCCACGTGGCGAGTAAACCATTAATCGAATGACACCTTGGTGCAACGATGTCTTACGCACAATCAAAAGAACTTGCGATACTCGGCTGGATGTTGCATGCGGCAGGATTCTGCTTATTGGTCGTTGGTGCGGGAGCCTATTGGATCGTTGTGCACCAACCGACTACCGATGCAATCCGGCGGACCGAACAGCGTATTGCGAAGGTGTCGCAATTGTTTGAAAGCACAGAATCACTTCGTAAGGAATACGAGCAGCTGACAGAAGTTCTCGGCCGCGAACGACAGCGAGTGATGTCTGTGCGACAACAAGTCCCAGACGACGCAAACGAGGCGGAGTTTCTTCGCCAACTGAGCAACGCCGCCACTCGCGGAGGTGTCGTGATCGATGACTACAGTCGTGGCACCATGTCCGAACAGTCTGAATTCTCGCAGTTGGATGTTCACGTCCAATGTACGGGAACGTTCGAGAGCATTTGCCGTTTTCTGGAAGGATTGGAGGCGTTGCCGCGAGTTTCCGAGGTGATTGCGATGAACCTGACGTCCGATGGTCCCGGCAATGAGTATCCGCTCCATGTGACAATTCGATTGTATTTCGGTGTTCACCGAGCACCCGATCCCGCAGCCAATGCAAAAGTGGTTCGTTTCCGTTGGTCGCTCAACTTCGTGAAACACGTAACAATATTTGAGATTAGTAGCCCAGTATGACAGACGCGAGTCAAATGCAGCGATGGGGTTTGACCCCGGTGAAAGCAACCGTGATTGCTCTGCTGGCGATCGTGCTGCTTGTCGTTATTGCCGTGCAATGGTCGGACCGGATCGGCTTCACAAGTGCGACACCGCCGCGCATGTCCGATGAGGGCAAAGAAGTGGCAAAGCGATCCACTGACATGACTCGGAGCACCGTGGCGTCGACAGTCAAAACGGCCCAGCAACGAAAGCCTTGGCCTTCGATTTCAGTCGACGAAATTATCCAGTACGATCCGCTTCTAGTGCCGGAGGCGTTAGCTGAACATCGTTCCAATGCGGCAAACCAACCACCGACAACGATGGTGGAGCGAACGGAGGTGGATGAACAGGCGGAAATGGCAAGGCGGCGGGAATCCGCTCGAAAAGCTATCCAACAATTGGGCGTGCGTGTCGTTATTTCCGGTAAACGAGGCGCCGTTGCCACCATCGGTTCCCGGACCGTTCGAGTTGGCGACGTAATCGACGGCTTTGTCATTGAGGATATTCGAACGGATGGCGTCATTCTGGCCGATCCGACTCGGCTTAGATCGCAGCCAAACAGTAATTGAATCGCGTGTATCGCGCGCAATATGGAATATGAATCGGGCAGATGCACGATCGTTGCTGATCGAGCTTTCTGGCTCTCAACAGGATTTGAAGGATAGGCAGGATGCTGGAAGTGCGAAGCACTGTGGATCAACTCGGTAATCCGCGTCACATTTCTCGTCGCGAAACCCGGACCACGATGAAATGCTTGCCGAGCTAATTGTCTGTCCGCTCGACTAAGGAAAGTATTGCAAGATGCCGAGACTGGCAGATTTTGTAGCACGGAGGGTGTTCCGCATGCTTGGCGAATCAACACGTGACCCGGTAATCGCCACCGATCCAAGTGATTCGAAACTTGTGTCACTTCGACCGGGCGATAAGGCAGTTGCACGTCGCCCTCGCAATGAGTGCGTCGCCCTCAAATCTCGGGCGCACCGACCCGTCCGTGGGAAACGGCCTTCAATCATCGGTTGGAGCCTCGCCATCGCCCTGATTTGTTCGGGTCGAGCGTTCAGTCAGGATCGTGCAGAGGGTCCCCCCCCACCTATTGTTCCTTCTCGAAGCCACTCGGTGACCGTACCGGCAAAACCCCCGCCCGTCGCGCCACTGCCACGACCGCCCACGGCGACTATGCAGCCTCGCGCGCAGCCAAACGCCAACTTCCAAGTTCCTTTGCAGACGGATCAGGACCATGACAACATCCAATTGAGTGTGCGAAATGGGCTGGTATCGCTGGTGGTACGCAAAGCATCCTTGCGAGAAGTGTTGGCGACCCTGGCGGAAACGGAAGGATTGAATATCGTTTGCGCGGAAAACGTCGATGCGAATCTCTCGGTCACATTGCATAACGTGCCGCTTACCGACATGTTGGATTCCATTGTGTCAATCAGTGGGTGCACGTGGGCAGAAAGGGAGAACATCATCCATGTATCCAATGTGTCAAGCGACACGCAGCTGGCCCCCGAGTTGCAAGGGGTCCGCGTGAAAGTGTTCCAGCTTGATTTTGTAGCGAGTGAAGATCTGCTGGCGCCCATCAAGAGCATGCTATCGTCCGTCGGCAATGCCTATTCGACGACAACCGCTCCGGACGATGCCCGTAAGGCAAACGAATCGATCGTGGTCCAGGATCTTCCCCGGTACCTCAGCCGAATCGAACAGTACATTCGGCAAGCAGACCAGCCGCCACGTCAGGTCATGATCCAGGTACACGTGTTGCAGGTAGCGTTGGAGGACGGATGTAGGCACGGCGTGAACTTCACCCACGTGATGAATATCGCTGGTCACACATTCGACTTGAAAATGGCCGGCTTTGCGGCTGCCAAGGCACCACAGGCCTTTTTTGCGGAACTGAGTGCCAATAACTTGACCGGTCTTATCGAAGCGCTCAAGACCACCGTCGACGCGAAAACGCTGGCATCACCAAAGGTGATGGCACTCAATGGCCAGCTCGCACATATTCAAATTGGCGAAAAACTCGGGTATCGGGTGCTGAAGAACACACAAACCAGCACTCTCGAAGACGTTCAGTTTCTGGATGTGGGTGTCGTACTCGAAGTAACGCCGACAATCAGCCGCGACGGCCGTGTGTTGATGAAAATAAATCCAAAAGTATCGACCGGCCAGGTCGACTCGGAAACCGGTTTGCCCCAGGAGGCCACAACGGAAGTCCAGACGAATGTCCTGCTTTCCGATGGGCAGGGTGTCGTCATTGGCGGATTGATTCAGGAAGTCGACACGGACGAACAAAGCAAGGTGATGTTCCTTGGTGATCTGTACCTGGTTGGCTCGTTGTTTCAACGCCGCAAAGTAACAAAATCGCGAAAGGAGATTATCTTCTTCCTGGTGCCTAAGGTCGTGCCCTGCGGTACCTGCGCCGATCCGGACGCAATGATCGATGCCGAACGATCGCAAACGCCGTTGTTCCACGGCCCGTTGCACGAGAACCCAAGGCCTTGGGAACCCAAACTCCCCAGTTGCTACGAGAAACACCAAAAAACAAGCGGTTTTCGGCTGCTGCCGCGAACCAACCGACATGGTCGCTACGAGAATCGAGGCTTCCACTTAACGGACGAAACACAAACTCAACGACAGGTGAGAACGATGGAATCCGAAAGGCTGCCGCCGATTGTCGACGTTCCTCGACCCGAAGACGTTTTGCAAGACGACCGGCCCTAAGAAACAGCCGGCGAAACACTCCAGTGCCTTGGGGCAAAACCTGAGTTGGGGTTGGCCATGCCGAAAACCGCGAAATACCGGAACTTGGATGGGATCTTACAGGTGAAATCATGAAGAATCGGCTGAATCTGCCGCAGGATCTGCTGCATTTGATTGAAAAACGCGAAAAGGCTGACCGCCGCGAGAAACAAAGACGAGCCGCCGATAGCGAAGACGTAACTACGAAATCGCAGGCCGGCGTCAATGGCCAGGACGCGGATGCCATGCCAACCTTGGAGCATCATGACACGTCTTCAGCTGAAGACGATCGTCGGTCCGGCAAGGATCGTCGCACAGACAAGCGGCGCGAAACCGACTGACTCGATGATCCGCGGGATGTGCCAGACGCCCCGCCAACATGGCATCTCATTCGATAATGTGACCGGCGGTCGCCAGAATACCCAAACTCGGTCACTTGCCAAGTCGTCCCTTTGCTACCGATGCCGTGTGGGCTCGATCGTAGGATGGGCGAACGGGAGGGCGAGGCTCCTGCCGAGCCGTTTCGTGCTGACGCCGTTTTATGGTTTTGCAGAGTGTGCCAACGCTTTGTCTTGAAACGGGAGGGCGAGGCTCCTGCCGAGCCGTTCTGGCCAACAAAACAAGAGGCTCAGCAGGAGCTTCGCCCTCCCGGACGAGCGTCGCCTTCCCGGAAACATGGCTTCTCCGGGTTTTGAGACAAAGCCTAGCGCTCGCCGTCGGTCGAGTTGTCAGTGGTGAGATTCCTGGCCGCGGGCTTGACACCCTGCGAACTCCGTTACAAGGGACTAAGATGACGGCCCACAACGCCTCGGAAAGAGCACGATCAAGACGCTACTTTGCTACGGTGCCCACTCAGGAAATCCTGCCAATAGTCAATAGCCGCTTCGAATCGAGCGTTCCAGGAATCTATTTGATCGGTGATGTTACGGGGTTGCCCCTCGTCAAAATCGCGGCGAATCAAGGAACGCGGGCAATTGCCCAGATGAAGGCCGACCATCTCTTCGATCGCCATTCCACGAGCACAAACGCGTTGGATCTGGTGATCATTGGGGCGGGCCCCGCCGGGCTTGCGGCGGCCGTGGAGGCCTCTAAACTGGGGCTCCGTTTCGTTCTGCTTGAACGCAATAAAGTTGCCAGCACCATACGGAGCTTTCCACCCGGAAAAAAGGTCTACGCCGAGCCACGCCACGTTCCCAATGCCAGCGAACTGGACGTGGAACACGATCTAGATAAAGACGAGTTCCTGAGACGGATTCGCCAAACGATCGATCAGAACCAACTTCCAATCAAGGAAGATACGGAGGTGGTGCGAGTCAGACAGCTGGGCGACCGACAATTCGAAATCGATACGAAGGCAGGCAAAGTATTCCCCGCCCAGCAAGTTCTTGTCGCCATCGGCCGTCAAGGCCAGGATCGACTCCTCGACTGCCCGGGTGCCGACCAGGTGGACCGTGTCACGTATCGGTTGCACTCACCGGACGACTATCAGGACAAGGACATTCTAATTGTCGGTGGCGGTAATTCGGCCATCGAGTCCGCGTTGTTGCTGATGGGCCAGAATCGCGTGACGCTCTCCTATCGTGGCGACGAATTGTTTCGGGCCAAAGAAGAAAATCGACGACTGATCGAAAGAGCCGAACATGGCGGCCAACTGAAGATTCTCTACAAGAGCAATATCCAGGCGATACGGAATGACCGTGTTGATATCGATGTTGATGGTCAGTTGCAGTCGATTGCCAACGACCAGGTGATCGTTCAAATCGGGACGCTGCCTCCGGTCGACTTCCTTATGGATATGGGGCTCGAACTCGATGGAATCTGGACCACGGGCCGAGTTGCTCTTGCGGGCGTCGGGCTAGGCGTCGGTTTCTTTATCTACTTCCTGGCCAAGCATTTTGTGCTTCGACCCGAAGCGGCCGGATCGGGCAAGATCTTGCTGCTCGGATTGCAGTGGATGTCGGACACTTCGTTGCCCGGATTTCTCGTGTGGATGGCGGGTACCGTGATCCCGATCGCATGGCTTGGCCTGTTGGCGTTGCGGTTAGTCAACGGGAATCTGCAGGCACGCGGTCGTTCACCGATGGTCCAGGTTCGTCATGCGAATGGAATGCTCGTGGCCGGCGGCCTGATCTATTGCCTATCGTTGGTTGTCCCGAATGTTTTCACTGTCGACCCGGCGTTGGCGGGCGTGGGGCCCTACTACTTACCGGGATTTGCCTGGCTGTTTTGCATCATCCCGAAGTACTTCACGAACCTGTACGGTTTCTACTACCTGCTTTACTTTTCAGCCATCACGGCTTTCGGCTTGTACTGGGCCGGCAAGTCGGGCCACCGTCTGGTCTGGCGGAGGAACCTGACGATCATCGCCACGCAGTGGACGTTATGGTGGGGGATTCCAACCTTTCTAGTAATCTTCGTGGGCCGCAATGTGTGGACGCCACTGGTGACCCGATCGCTGAATGCGTGGCCATTGAACATGAGTGCGTTTCGGATGGAGCCGACAGTCGGGTCAGGTGATCCAGCCTGGTGGCAGACCGTTGCGGTTGTCGGTGTCGTTTGGGCTGCTATTCTGACGTTCATCGTCATACCGATCGTGACCATCCGTTGGGGGAAGATTTATTGCTCGTATATCTGTTCGTGTGGCGCTCTGGCGGAAACAGTGGGCAACGGGTTTCGCCATCGAGGGCCGAAAGGCGAATTGCCTCGTAAGCTCGAACGGATGGGGTTCTTGTTCATTGCGTTGGCCAGTATTGCGACAGTGGCGGATTTACTTGGATATCAAGGTCCGCTGGGGTTCTACAATGTGTGGGTCGGGACGGTGTTGTCAGGCGCCGTAGCCGTTGGCATGTACCCATTTCTGGGACAACGGATCTGGTGCCGCATGTGGTGCCCGCTCGCTTTTTGGATGAACTTCTGGGGACGTTGGTACAAGTTTAAAATCACACCCGAGAAGGGCAAGTGTATCGACTGCAACATCTGCAATCAGTATTGTCAGATGGGCATCGATATCAAGTCGCGGGCGTTACAAGGCCGGCCGGTAACACTGGTCGACTCGCCGTGCGTCGCCTGCGCCGAATGCGTCGTGCGATGCCCCATGGAAATTTTGCATCTGGGCGAACTTCCGGCCTACAGCCTCCTGTCTTGTGGGCGAAGCCCGCGTTAGGAACGACTATCCATGTCAACGAAGAAACCAAGTTACTACGGCCCATTTTTCTGGGTGGCTGCCATCTCTTTTGTCGTACCTCTGGTTGTTGCCTTCAAAGGATTGCAGCCGATTCCGGTGACGACCAAACCGACACCGCATCCGGATGTTTCGGGTGTCGACCATGCGTTATGGGACTATCTGCTGAAGACCTATGTGGAGAACGGCTTGGTCGATTATGAGGGAATAGCGCGAGACTATCTGTTCCGCACTTATCTGCGAGAACTTGCCGAGGCTGAACCGGACAAGCTGGCAACCTCCGATGCTCGACTCGCGTTGCTAGTGAACGCCTACAATGCGTTTGTTGTCGAGGGGGTCATTTCGCATAAAATTCGTCATTCGGTGACCGACTATCAGCGCGACAGCAAGGGGTTTTTCGACGTCGAGGAACATATCTTCAACAGCCGAACGGTCAGTCTGAACACGATCGAACATGAATTCATCAGAAAACCTTTCAAGGATCCTCGTATCCATGTAGCGCTGGTATGTGCTGCGAGAAGCTGTCCGTCGATACGCCCCGAAGCCTATGTGGGCAAGCGTCTGAACAGGCAGTTGGATGACCAAAGTAACCTGTTCGCCAATGATCCGAAATACGTGACCGCGGACGCGAACGGCGACAGATTGCGTCTTAGTTCGCTTCTTGATTGGTACGTGGACGACTGGGACGAGTCTGGGGGCTATCTCGTGTGGCTCGAGGCTCGAGTGATAAGTCCGGCCATAAAAAAAACTATCGCGAGGGCCAGACGGGGTGAAACGGAGATCACATTCATGACGTATGACTGGAGACTGAACTCGCAGGCATCGACCGATAAGTCAGATCCCACCACACCGAAGCAGAATGCAAACTTCGGATCGGGTTCGATTCCGAATGACTAACTCGCCGGACTCCCGCGCCCTCGCGAGTTCAGAACGTCCAATATCGAACAATGAACGTCCGTGGATGGCGCACGACGTGCATCGCTATTGGTTCCGTGTGCTTTGCCCACGGGGCATAGCTGTTAACATCATGACAGTTAACGCTGATCTCCTCGCCTATGCATGGACCTGAAAGTTGAGAGCTGCGGGTACAGCGTCAGAATATCCATCAACTGAAAATCATGATCCTCGACCGGAGCATCTCCGTCTTTGCCGATAGGACGAATGTGTCGCGTGTGGGGCCCCGAAGGCGGATGCATGCTTGTCCGAATACCTACGCATGAAACTGGGTCAAGCGGGTTTCTCCGTTGACCAACTGACATCGGTACCCGTCCGGAAAGGCATTTACGAATTCGTCCTGATGCGAGATGAGCAGGATGCGTTGCAGTTGGCCTCGCAGATTCTGCAGCTCCTGGATCATGACCTGCCGGTTGACCGTATCGAGACATCCGAATCCTTCGTCAATGATGACTGCCTGAATCGGCTGCCGAGTGCGGCTGGCAAACTGGCCGATCGCCAGCGAAAGCGCCACGGAGACTCGAAACTTCTGACTGCCGCTCAGGAAAGCGACATCTTGGCAGATCGTTATATCCATGGAGGAACGGATCACCAAGTCGAGGGTTTTCGCGCAGCGGTCATCTTGTTCCGACGCGACTCGGCGTTCGATTGTCAGTTGTCCTGCGGTTAGTCGGTCAAGCGTCGCATTCGTGTACTCGATAACCGCTTGCTCGGCCGATTGCAAGATATCGTATTGCAGGTTTTCCGGTCCGAGCAACGTGTGCAATCGAGTCCAAAGATGGTGTTCATGTTGAGCTGTCTGAAGGCGTTGCGATAGTTTGTCTCGTTGTTCGGCGTGTTGGCCAGCGTGCAAATCTGTTTTGTTCGCAGCGATCCGTGTTGCGTGGGTTGTTTCGCACGTCTGCTGGGCCTTGTCGAGGAGCGTTTGCAATTCGCTTAGTGCGAGTTGGGCATTCGATGGTATCTGCCGCAGTTGGGACTCCAACAGGTCACGTTGGGCGATCAGCCGCTGCTGCTCGGCGCGTAGCGTTTCGACGGGTGCCGGCGGTTCGGCAACTTGGGACGCGTCCTGGGATGCCTTTATCTGCTGCAGGCGAAGAATGTGGTTGGGAACGGCCTCTGGCGACCAGTCTCGCCAATGGTCGGGCAGCCTGCTGTGGAGGGCATGATACGCGTGTTCAAGCTGTTCAAGGCTTGCCCTGGTCTCGGCAAGCGATTTGGAAAGCCCCTGGATCTGTCGGCCGAGGTTCTGCCGTGTGCCGATTGTCTGTAGCTCTTGTTGGCGACATGCCTCAACCGATTTGCGATAGTCATCAGCGTTTGTGGACGTCTGCTGTTGTTTTCGTGCCACTTCGGCGCGAGCCGCTCGAAGGCGAGTAAAATCGTGCTCGGTTGGATACGTTGTCATTCCCCATTGCGTCCGTCCGTCTTTGGTGATAAGCCGTTGTAACGGGCCGGACAATTCCCTGAACGCCTCGGCACAACGTTCCGAGTCCTCGGATTCAAGATACTGGAGAGTCTTCATCCGATCGCGAAGGTGTTGGCATCGTGAGTCGTGCAATTGTCGGCGTTCTTGCAACTGGCTCTGCCTCAGTTCGATCGCGTGCAAGTCGCGTTCGGCTTTCGTCAGCTCGTCGTATCGCCCCTCGGACAGTTCGACCGTACATTGCAGCTGTTGGCTAAGTATAATGCGTTCGCGTTGAATGTGTACGTCATCGAGCGGTTGTTGGCAGAAGGGGCACATTTTCTGATCCGCGACGCTACGGAACCGGGCCAGGCGTTTACGAAGTTGACTGGCTAGTTCCTGCGACGCGGCCCAGTCTTCTCGCGCACGATTCACCCGACTTTTAATTTCCGAAATATCATCAACGGATACTATCACATCGGGCTTCGCTCCGCGCTCGGAACCGAGTCGGGTTATTTCCTGGCGAATCGGCACGATCTTCTGCTGAACTCGGCGAAGATGCGTACGCGCTCGATCGAATTGTTGCAGAGCCGAGAACGCCATGGCCAGATCCGCTTTTTCTTGAGTGACCTGGAGCATGGCCGCCGTTTCGCTGTCCAACGCCTTCTGTGTCGTTTGACGTTGTCCGGCAATGGTCACAGCCGATTCCTGTAGCTGTCGTGCCTGCTCACGAAAGGTGCAGAGCGTTGCCTCCTGTTGTTTGGCTTTCGCGCGCACTCGCTGCAACCGTTGGTAACCGTTGTTCGCGGCAACCAGACCGCTCAGATGGACTCGGATTTGTGCAAGATCCTCATGATTTGCACAAGAATCCTCTTGCGTGGAGATTGCCATGGCCAACCGATCGATCGACTTAATCGTCTCATCGTGTCGTTTCAGCAATGCGTGTAGGAATCGAGCTTGCTCGATTGCCTTGCGATATTGTTCCAATTGCCGAGTTGCCTGATTGTGTGCTTCTGTCGCCTGTTCCGAAGCCATGCGAAACGCATGTCGCTTCTTTTCGGTTATACGCGGAGTTTTTCGGAGTTGTCTCTGTAGTTCTTTGACTGCACCAGTCGATTCGAGTAGACGCTGTTTAGCCAGCCTTGCGATATGCTCTATTCGGTCCATACTAACGATCTCACATAGCAGAGCATGACGTTGTGCCGGTGTCGCCAGCAACAGGCTGTCCGCCCTGCCCTGCAACAACAAGACCGATGCCGTGAATGTCTCGTAGGTCAACGCGATGTTGTCGTTAATCCAACGGCCGAATCCCTGTTCGGTCCGCGTCTGCGCCACCTCTTGCCAGTCCCCTGCCCCGCCAGCTTCCGCCACCGCATCATGCCCCTGATCAGCTGCGATCCACTTACAGATTTGGCGTGTGGGACGGCCGTCGCGAGTCAACGTGCGGCGGGCCCGGTATCGGTGATCCGCAAGCCGAAAGTCAAACTCGATAACAAAACCGTCACAGTGGCTATTGATCAGACCACGTGCATTGTGCCGGCCGGCCCGATGCTGCCCGAACAAGGCGAATGTCATTGCATCGAGCAATGCCGACTTGCCACTACCATTGGAGCCGGCCAACATCCAAAGTGTACAGCCGTCGAAACAGGCCTCCTGGCCCTCACGGTAACATAAGAATCCCTCAATGTAGACGCGATCCGGGATCATTTCGCTTGCTCCAGAAGCAGACGTTCCGCCATGGATACCAAGGTCTCGCGATCTGGATCGCCGGACAAACAATGACGCAAGTATCCCAGCACAACCTGGCGGAGGTCGCCACCAGTCTCCAACAGCGACAACCAATCGGTCAGCGGAGCCTCTGAGGACCGGTCCGAGCCGCTTTGGATCCGCTGGCCGGCTGGTGGAAGTGAGTTTCGGGGCGGCCGGTTGGACGAAGGCCGGCCACCTACGCTCCAAGTTCGCTCGTAGCACCGAGGAAAAGTGCGCGTTATCTCCGCCAGAATCTCACTCAAGTTGTCGCACCGCGGGTTGTAGGTGACGTGGCAGCGGACCAGGGCACGCGATGCCTCGGGATAACGGCGGCGGAGCGTCGCCATGTCGGAGGCTGGATCGCGAATACGCACATCGTAAAACGGGGTGGCAGGCAATGGCAGACTCCGTATGACCGCTGGCTGCTCGGAGCCATTGATCTGGACCACCACAACACTCTTCTGCTGCTCGCACTCGCCAATCTCCAGCCGTTCAATGCTGCCCGCATACCGAACATTCGCATGGCCCAGAACGGCCTGCGGGCGATGCAGATGCCCCAAAGCAACATAGCTCCAGGTCCCTGCCGTCAACGGAATACGGATTCGGATATCGTCGCCGCCAAAACGAAACAGAGCCGTTGCGGGCGACGGGAAGATATTGACGTGAGTCACAAGAACGGCGGGAAGCCCCGGACGTAACTGGCCCCGAATTCGCTGTAAACACGCAGCATACGTCGATTGCAGAATCTTGGCGCGCTGGACAAAACTTGTGTATTGTTGTTGCGATGTGCCCGACAGATATCGCCCCATCGTCGGATAGGGCATGCAGACGAATTGAACCTGCCGACCAAGATGATCGGCCAAACGAAAATGAACCGGTGAGACCGCTAAATATAACCGGCCGGCCGGCAGCAAGTCTCCTTCCCTGGCATCAATCGGTGCCGCCAGCTGAAACGCCCGACGCAACGTGTCACAATAAATGTCGTTGTCGTGGTTCCCCGTCAATGCAACAACCGTACCCCCACGCAAAAGGAACGATCGAAATAGATAGCTTAAATGAGCGACTGTGTCCGCGAATGTTTCAGGCTTGATCAGCTCGCTGAACAGATCACCGGCGATCAGCAACACGTCAGCCTGTTCACGTCGACAGTGTTCCATGACACGTTCGGCCGCCCGCCGCAAGTCGGCCGTGCGGTCGATATGCCGAAGTCGGTCCGCCAGATGCCAGTCAGCCGAATGGAGGATCTTCACACGTTTGCCTTCCCTCACCCCCGTCGGTGTTGTTATGGTACATGGACAAATGTACACATTCTGTGGCGATCGGTCAATGGTGGGAGTGCATTTCAGATCAGCTCGAAGTTCGGCGAGCGGGTCCCCGGATGGTCGCAAGCTGGAACGCTCGACGCGATGGGGCACTGTCAGGGGAAAATCTGGCAGCTCGGGTGCGGAGCGTTGCGCGGCGTTATGGGCCAACCGGGATCAACGCAACCCGGCAGCGGGTCATCTCTCCCGTGGATTGCCCAGCCACGCACACGGTGTGTGTCGGCACGCTTGGCGGCAAAGGCGAGCAGAATATGTAACTGTTTAGCCGTCTGCAGCTGGATTTGTGTTTCGCTGCTGTTTTTTCGGCTGATCGACCCCAACCGCCTTGTGCCGTTGGTGAGCGAGTCTATTGAGCTAAGGCCAGCATGTCATGCCGGCAGCGGGCGGAAAGGAGGTTTCATCACATGCTTTTTAGCTCGAGAGACTTATTCACCCATGGGACAAGCCCATGGGGGTCCTTCGACCAACGCACGTTCTCCATTTGGCTAAAGTGTTACCAGAATGTGTATTGCAAAGCCAATATGTGCATCGCCAGTTCAACGCATTTCAGGTCGTGACCGGCATTCAAGCTTCTGATGTGTTCGCACCGCACACAGGTGATTTCCACCGGGGGTGCCGAGGTAGCTCGCCTTAGGAGTCCGCCTCTTTCGCATGTGGATTGCGGGCCAGCCGAGACCGGATTTCATCTTGCAATTGAGCGACCACCGACGATCGGTCGGTTTCTCGGAGGATGCGACGCACGACGGCTTTGGGCGCTTCTCCACCCCAGGACGCACCGTGCTCGAAGTAGTATTTGGTTGCCTGGCCCACGATAAAGGATCCGTAACCGGCCGCCGCGCCTTGCGGAACGGCCGTCAAGATGGTTGCGTGGCCAAATGTCAGCCCTTTCAAAACCGATGATAGAATATTCGTAGCCGCCTCGCTAAGTGTGACCCATCCAGCTGCCTTGACGATCGACGCGATCAGCCCACGGGCGTGCATCGTGGACATTTCCAGCCCATAAATGTGGGCAAGAGTTACGACCATGGTCAGGTCAACGACGGCACCTCCGAGCACATCGCTGACCGCCACGGGGTTCAGCCCGACGGCGATCGCCTTGATTGCGGCGTAACTTCGAATTACTTGGCGAGCTCGCTTATCTCGCAGTTGGACGCGGATTACGGCCATCCGATCCGACTTGTCCGCCGCGTACATGGCCGCATTGAGTGCCAACAGTTCTTTGCCGTCCTGCTGGAGCACTTCCAGAATTCGAACCCTCAACAACTCGACATCCGGATCAGGTTTTCGCCATTGGCGGCTCTGACTGCCATCGGTGTTTTCAATGACGTATTCGATTTCTCGAGGGTCAGCCGATGTTGTGACGACATTTGCATTGGGCAGCAGACTGGCCAAACGTTCGTTGTTCAGCACGTCGAGAAGGCGTTGGCGTTGCTGGGGCGAATAGAGATCGACTTTATTCAGGACGATGATCATCGGCTTGTGAATGGTCGACAGCTCGTCCAAAGCGGCGAATTCTGTTTCGTTCAAGTCCGAGTCGGTGACAAACAGAATCAGATCGGCATGTTGTGCAGCCTGACCTGCCTCGGCGGCCCGTTGTTTGCCCCCCACTTCATTCAAGCCCGGCGTATCGACCAGAACGACCTGCGAATCGGCCAGACCCGGCACGCAATAGCCGGCACCTTGCCAGGGTACCTTCCAGACCTCGCGAGTCCATCCGCCCTGAACGTCGACTTTGGCAACGGCCTGGCCGATCAACGCATTGATCAACGCGGATTTGCCGGTGCTGATCTCGCCGAATACGGCGATTTCGACGCGTCCGTTGGTCAGTTTCGCCAGCATCTCTTGCAGTTGGGCGTGTTCACCTTGGAGCTTGCGTTGTTCATCAGCCGAGCAGTTTCGCAATTGATCCAGAGTGTGCTGGACCGAGGTCACCGCCTGCTGATAGTTCTCATCGTCCAGTATGCTCGTGGTCTTCACGGGCGTGATTCCGTCTTGGGAGATTCGTTCAGTAAGAGATCATCATCCACACCTTGGTGCGACAAATGCTGCCGTGCAGCCTGCAATAGCTTGCGCAGCTGCGAAGGTGTTGTCATCTGCTGCCATTGACGCCTTGCCATGCTCGCGAACCCGCCTTCCGGTTCCTGCATTTCCGCTCTGAAGTACTCGATAAACACGGCTCCGATCCATCGAGTGATCAACGCCTGAACCACACCCTGCAGCGCGCCGCCGGCCAAGGTGCCGGCACCCGGAACGGTTTTCAGCAGCGAGGCAACAAGCGAAGTAACCGCCGGGGTTACCGCACTGGCTCCGAGCATGCCCAGCAGGTTCTTTCCCAGCTGTCCGACCAGATCGATCGCAACCCGCAAGTCTACTTCCTGACGGTAAATCCGTGCCAGCTCAAGCACCATTTTGACCGAGATCGCACTCCCGGCAGCCACATCAAGCAGTGGCAGCGGGCTGAGTGCGGCCGCGCCACCAGCGCCCCACATATAGCGATCAACGGTCTGCCAAGCGCGGTGGTCCAACGACTGTTGGACGCGTTCTCGGGCCTGTTGGACCAAGCCTCGCGATTACAGCAATAGATTGGCCAGCAGCAGATCCGGGCCGTCGCGTCGGACGATATCCACCATGCGTTGGGCCAGCGGGCCGATATCGGGCGGTACCTCGACCGTCTCGTCGTGTTGGCTTCCATCGGTTGCCAACCGCACACGCGGCCGTTGCGTTGGTCTCGAACGTACGGCGATAATATCCCTCGGATCGAGCAAGCCGCCGACTTGCTCGGCCAGCTGCCCCAACAAGGCCTCTTGCGCCCGATCGTCGTACCAGTCGGCCTTGTTCAGACAGAGCAGAATCCGTTTTTCCATATCTCCGAGGAGACTTAGCAGTTGGAACTCTGTGTCGCGCAAGGGGCCATCGACCACAACGAGTACCAGATCCGCGTCTTTGGCCGACTCGGCCGATACCGTCCCATGCAGCTGGCCGTCAACTTCGCCCAGACCGGGCGTGTCGACCAGCAGCACGCGATCCTCGCCAGGCCACGGAATCTCGTTGCGTTGCAGCGTGGTACCGCCTCGAGCGTCCGTGACGAAAACATCGCGACCGGCCAGTGCGTTCAGCAGCGACGACTTGCCGCTCGATATCGACCCGAACGCCACGATTTCCAGCTTCTGGGCCTCACGCTTGGATTCCAGCTGACGCACCAACGGTTCCAACTGCTCCGCCAATGCCGGATCGGCTGCTCGACCATGTTGCAGATCGGCCACGGCCTCCAGATTCTCGTCAAGCTCCCTAGACTTCTCGTCCGCGCTCAGCTCGCTGGGACTCTTGGAGCGACGCTCGCGACGCTCCGCCTTGCGAAGCGTTCGCCATGTCAAACGTCCGAGGATCCATATACTGGTTCCAGCCAACAACAGAGCGCCGGCACCGACAACGGACAAGTAGACCGCAGCCCAGGTTCGATTCATCTGCTGAACCACCCGATACTGGGTGGCGACGTACGGGGGAACGTACATCAGAATCATGCCACCGAATCCCAGCACAACAATCAACAGCAGACCAGTCGGAATGTTTCGAAGTTTCATTGGTATGTTCCGCGGCAGCGGGCACGATTCGCTTGATGGCATGATCAACAGCTATCAGTATAGCACGTACCAGGTTAACTCAAGCTGCGGACTCGAGATTCGATTTCCTCACACTAACACCGCAAGACGTATCGCAATTCAGGATTTCACCCGTGGAAGGCGAAGTCGACAACAGGTCTTCCTACCAGACCACGAAACACGGCTACTGCGTTTGACTCGCCTATTGCTCCATACAATACCCGTGTTGTTCCAAAGCCATTCCGAGCAACCAGGAAGTGACCAGAACCAAGGGAATCGATATGGCCAGGCGGACGATGGTGAACGTCCAGCCCATAAACGATATCTCAAAGAGGACCATCGGTATTCGGCAGACGCCAGCAAAGCCGACATACGCCAGGATGACGCTCAACCTGGCTCCTTTGCTTGCCAGCGCGCACGATACCGGGATAGCCACATAGAGTCCGCCGACCGTCATGCCGGCTAGCAGCAGGCTCCACACATAGCCGCGGATTCCCGATCCCTCTCCAAGGTGTTTTTCGATGGTCTCCCGCTTTGCCCAAACATCAAACAAGCCGATCAAGACAAATGCACAGGGCAACAGACCAAGCATCGTCATTCCCGTCGATCCAAATATTTGCCCCATTTTCCTGCCCGGTTGGAATCCAACCAGAAAAGAAAAGGCCAGAAACAGGCCGAAGCCCAAGGCCAAAACAAGTTGCACACACTGTCTGCCTTTGCTCGTCACCAGCCAAGCTCTCCAAATACCAAACCGATCACGACGGCAACTATCAGGGCGATCACCAGACTTAGTCCGTTGCGCACCAGCGTGACGGTCCGTCCAAAATACTGCCGCTCCAGTGGATAGGTCAGGATGCCTACCATCATCAGTGTTGTCGTAAAGGCGGCCAACACCATATACGGAACGCCCTGCTTCAAGAGTGCGGCGCTCAGCGGGAAAGCGATGAATCCGGGGATGAAGACGATCGACCCGATCCCGGCAGCTGTTGCAACACCCCACCAGCCGCTTTCTCGGCCAATCAACCGAGCCACAAGCTCTTGGGGCAACAACGTCATCGTAATGCTGAACACGACCATCATCGTGATGAATGCCGGCAGGATTTTCAACAACCGTTTCGCGGCCAGTTTTAACGCGGTCACTGTCTTGGTTCGATTGACTGACGCGGAAACCAGCAACGCTCCGGCCGTAATGACGTACAGGTAGACCATGGGGCATGCCAATGGGGTGGCTGATGCAACGCCGCTACTTTGCCTTGGCGGCCGCTGATCGATTGGAGTGTTTCAGAACTATATCGCCGACCTGACAACCAACACCAGGCTACCGCTCGAGGCCCCAATGGCCCGTTCCTGTTGGTCGCCGGAACTTTGTCAAGAACGCGACGATCTTTAAAGTTAGTAATACAGAACAATCGTTCAGTCCTTGTCTTGGGAGTTTCAGCTGGCGTTTTCCGCGGATTGAGTTGACGTGGTATCGCTCGGACGATAGGAACGTGGGCCAAGCCTTGTCAGAGTCCAGGAATGCGAGGAATCCTCTTCAGCTTGGATAGCTTGCAGTATAGACCCCATGCCTTTTTCAGCCAGTGGCCGACGATCGGCAGGGGAAGAATGACGCCTCGTTTGTCATTTCGATGAACAAAAGCAGCTCCATTGCCGGTGTCCAGAACACACACGATATTCATATGAGCCTGGTACCCCTTCCGTTTGGCCGATCCGGATACTTGTGCATGGATGTTAAACGCAGCGATACGAGCCATGGCCTCCGCGAGATGCCCCTGCTTTGCGCGCCAGTCAGGGCCGTCGATGTTGGCAATATCACCGACGGCATAGACGTTCTCGAACCCTTCCACTTGACAATCGTCATTGATCTTGACGAAACCGGCTTCGGTCAGGGGCAAGCCGGAACCCCGCAGCATCCTCTTGCCCGCATTGGCTGGAATAAACAGAGTCAGATCAGATTCTAACTTACTGCCGTCAGCAAACAACACGCCATCGGGTTCAAAGGCTTCGATCTTTGTCCCAACCCACTTCGTAATATCCAGACGAGCAAGCATCTTGTCCATCATGCCAAGTGCTTTTTCGCCGAGGCGTATCCCCGGCCTGGGCATCGGTGCGAAGAAAGTCAGCGTGAATTGATCCCGCATGCGTTTCTTTCGAAGAAGATGATCGATGTTAAACAGCAGCTCAAATGCCGGTCCACCTCGCACACCAGTGCGATCCTTGGGGTTTCCTCCAAACCCGACAGCTATTCGGCCGCTGCCTCGAGACATTAGCCGATCGAGTTCTTTCTTAAGAACCAGAGCGTCTTCCGGTTTGCCACAAATGGAATGGAAATACTCCTGTCCTTCATGCTGGACCTTGTCCGCACCAAAAGCAAGAACCAGGTAGTCGTACTGCAACGTTTCATTCCCGACCGCAATCTGATTTTCATGTGGCTCGATGGCGGATACTGGACCCAGGACAAAATCGAATCCATGCGCCTGTCTGAGTTTGTCCAACGGAATACAGACCGAGTCGAACTCGGATTCTCCGGTTGGAATCCAAATGGACAGAGGATAGATATAGAAGTAATCCCGGTCGGATACCAACGTCACGTCGTACTTGAACTTGCGCAAGTGGATTGCGCATTCCAAGCCCCCAAATCCTCCTCCCAGAACAACGATTCGCTTCACGATCTCGCCCCTATTCTTTTCGTGTCTTGCCCACCGATGCCCGACGTCCATCCCCGAATCTGCATCCGTTTGGTCGCTGAACGCACATTCGTCGTGTCAATCTGCCACTAGTATTCTCTGTCCTTGGTCGTTATCAAAGAGGGGGCGGCACCGGGTGACACTCGTACTTGCCATGCACACCAGATTGCGACGATTGTGTGGCATCTGGCTGGCGAATACGATCAATCCGGCCGAAAACGGATGCTTTTGGCGATCAACGCGGCTCCGTGTTTCCTGTGCCAAGACCACCCCTTTGGGTGGATGTTGGTGCGTTATTGAACCCCCCTCGTTGACTGTGCGTATGGACAGTGGAGAAATTGGGCATCGAGGTGTCGTGAGACTGAGTACGTGTTTCAGAACCGAGCCAAGACCTTGTCAAAATCCAGGATGTGGAGTGTGTCGGCCAGGCCGCTGAGCGGTTCCGCCGTGGTTTTCTAAAAGCCTCTGGGCAGTTGGCATTTATCATTTTTCATTTTTCAGTGGAAAGAGTATGACTCCGCAGCGCTGCCTCTCTCGATGATAAATGAGTAATGTCAAATGACTAATAATAAATCGAGGAACGCTCCGGTGCTAACGCGATGGCAGACGAAAACCCCGTGAACGACTACGATTTTTCCTGCAAAACCCCTTCACGGCGTTGCCTGTGCGGGTTGGCGCCTTGCCACGTTTCAGATCGCATAAATCGATTTGCAGGATTGGAGAGAATAACTTGCTAGGACCCGTATTTGCTCGCGAGGCGGTAACGACTCCGCGGCAGTCGCGGCACTACTTGTATCGCACGTTGCACGTGATGGTGTTGTTGTTGCTGATGTGCACTGCATGGTTGGTCGTCGCCGGCATGCAGGCAATTCACAATGTGGGCGATATGGCTCGCTTCGGAGCGCTTTTGTTTCAAGTGCTCGCCCCGCTACAATTGGCACTCGTCGTTTTTTTCTCGGCACTTGGCTCGGCCAGTTCGGTTTGTCAAGAAAAGGATCGCCGAACATTGATTCTGTCGTTGTTGACACGTATGACAAACACGGAACTGGTGCTGGGCAAGTTAGCCGCCAGTCTAATGAGTGTTTTCTTTTTGCTGGCGGCTTCGGTCACGTTATTCATGTTGATAACCTTGTTTGGCGGCGTTTCATTTCCGCAGGTTGCGCGCATCTTCGGTGTCACGCTTGCCAGTGCCTTGTTGGCAGGCAGCCTCGGTTCGACACTTGCATTGTGGCGGGAAAAAACATTTCAGACGTTGTCGATGACCGTGTTGGCATTGGTCATGTGGTTGGGGATATGGGAGAGTGTCAACGCAGTTTGGGCCGACCTGTCCTGGGCCGGGCTTGATGCGGGAACCTGGGCGACCGTATTCAGTCCACTTCGCGCGATTGTTGCTGCAGCCCATCCGATGGTCGCTGGGAGCACGACGGCCGAGTTGCTGGCGGATGAAGTTACCTGGTTCATCCTGTTTGCTCTTGGAACGGCCACCCTTTTGAATCTCATTGCGATAGCGCGCGTTCGTGTCTGGAACCCATCACGGGAGGTGCGTCCTGGTCAACAACAGGACGAAGACGCGAGCATATGGGGTGCAAACACGAATCGAGCCGCATCGCCGAACGAAATCTCGGAACTGGCCCGCCAAGGCCATGTCGACTCGCGGCGGACGCGTAAGGCGGGCCCGAGTCGTCGCGTGTGGAACAATCCGGTTTTGTGGCGTGAGGTTTGCACATGGGCCTACGGCCGAAAAGTCTTGATCATCCGGTTAGTCTATTTGTTGATGTTTGCGATGGCCGCGTTTGCTCTGCATTGGAC
>JAJSAJ010000330.1 GCA_024274855.1 Planctomycetota bacterium
AACAGGGCTGACAAGAACCGAGCGCTAGCTTTACTGGAAAACCCGTTTTTCTGTCAATAGCAGTGGCACATCGAGCGGACTTCGAACGTCGTTCCGTACAGTGGAACCGTTGTGTGCACGTGCTCGAGAGCCGTGTTCCGGGTTTTGGCGGGGACGATGGAGGTAAACGGGCAGGCCCCGAGCGGTCCTGCTTGAACACCGGATAGTCACGACGACGCGTCTCTCGAAGGTTATTCTTGTCCGCTGAGGGCCCTCTTGGATGACACCAACCGATTCCAGAGACAAGGTCCTCCGATTCCAGAGACAAGGTCCTTACCGATTACGGCTCATACTTCGACGAACATCGCCTCACGTGCCAACCGCCAGCCCCACAACAGCCCGCCCATCAACACCAGGCAGCAACCGACCATTCCGGGGATGAACCAGCCCAAGCCGAACATGGGCATCGCCCAGTCGGTCCAGACTGCTTGCCACTTGACCAATACAATCAGCGTAGCCAGACACAGATAAGGCCCAAACGCAATGTGGCGATCGCCGGTAAACAACCACTGAGCCAACGCGATAATCAGCGCGGAGAACGGAGCCAGAAAGAAGATCAGCAGCGCCGGTTGCCAGCCTAGAAAAGCACCGATCATTGCCATCAGCGTCACATCGCCAAATCCCATCGCTTCGGCTTGCAAGGCATGGCCTCCCACAATGCGGACGGCCCAGATCAGGCCGCCACCAAAGACCATTCCGACCGCGGCGGACAGCAGCGCTTCCCAACGTTGGCCTCCAACGGACCAGATACCGACGGCCAAACCGGACAAGGCCACCGCAATCCCCAACGGCACGGGCCATGTGCGCCGTCGCCAGATGCTGACGACCATGTAGAGCACCGCTCGGCCAAGCCCGCGACGAACGGTCCAGGTCTTATGCAGAATCGCAAAACACCAACTCCACACCGCGACCAAAACGACGGCCAGTCCGAATGGCCTATCCAGGGAAGTGGGCCACGACCAGGGCCCTCCAATCCCTTCTCGCCACGCCATTGAGACGGTTGACGACGTGAGGACCAACTGATGGATGGTCACTGACCCGTACGCCGGTTGAAACAAAGTGGGTAACAAACAGGCAGGCAACGCAGCGGCAAGCAGCAAGCCAAGGATGGTCCCGGGAACCGTAATTTCATCCGGTATCGTCTGTTCATCGAAGTCGATAAAGGTCGCGACAATCATCAAGCAAATCAGCACCAGATGGCTGAACACCTGGCTGTGCAAGACGACCATATCGGGTCCCGCACCCCGAATCGACGCCGGCCAGAGGATCTGTCGTTGCACTTCCAGCCAATAGAGCAACGTGAACCCCGCGCCCGTTCCGAGTTCGATCAGCATCGGTCGCACCCAAAACCCGGCGCCATGCCACGAACGTTCTCGGCGCATCGCAATCCAGCCAATCACGGGAACCCGATCGATCACGCGACGAGCCGGTGCCCCGTCCGGCGGCGGGGACCAGGGGCTCACCGAACGCGAATTCCATGCGAGGCGATAGATTCCGCGATTCAATTGACCGCCGACCAGCATGCCAAACAGGGCCAACACGCCCAACCGAATCGGCATCGCGATATCCAAAATCAGATTCACCAACATACTGTTCTCATACTGCGTGCGGACGTCGCTCGTCTTGGAAAGAGGGTCCGCCAGGGCTGATCCGATCCCTACTCAAAACCGCGCGGCTCCCGTGGCTCGCTTCAGTGCCAGTCGCATCACGTCCGCCGGGGGGCTCTGGTCCGTAAACAACTTGAATTGCAAAGCGGCACGCCGGACGAACATATCGACCCCCGTTACAATCCGACACCCTTTGTCGCGAGCCTGCTTGATCAACATCGTCTGTTCAGGGTTGTAGATCGTATCGAAGACGATTCGTCCACGTCTCAATTGTGCGCCTTCAAACGGTGTTTCATCAACGTGAGGATGCATGCCTACCGGAGTGCAGTTGATCAGGATGTCTGTTTCCACATCTTTGCGCCGAGCCCACTCGACAGCACGGCTTTCCGAATACTCGGCCAGCTCACGCGCTTGCTCGAAGGTTCTTGCCGCGATGATAATATCGGCCTTTGCTTCGTGTAATCCGAAAACGACCGCTCTCGCAATGTTACCGGCCCCCAGCACCAAAGCGCGTTTTCCCTCAAGTGCCTGTCTCCTTTTGACACCCGCGCCTTTGACCAGCCCCGCCATTGCGGCTCGGTAATCGGTGTTGTACCCGTACGGCTGACCGTCCTCATGAAAGACGACCGTATTGACGGCGCGAATCTTCTCCGCTGCCTTGTCAACTTTGCTCAGGTAGTTCAACACGGTCTCCTTGTGGGGCGCGGCAATACTCAAACCGCGGATTCCCAACTCGTTATGCTCGCGCAGAAAAGGCCCGAGCGATTCGCCCGGAACCCGAAACGGGACACAGACAGCATTGATATCGAGGATCGAAAAGGCCGCATTGTGGACGACGGGAATCAAGCTCTGACCAATTGGATCGCCGACCACGCCATAGACTTGGGTATCCGGATTGATGTCCTCGTAGTGATAGATCTGGGTCATCTGCCGAAAACTCAGCTGGCCCGGCGCAAGAGTTCGTTCGTGATGAAAGGTCGCATAAGTAAAGGGAGCCCCAAACTTGCCGGCCAGGATGCGCGAAGGCGTACCGATCTCGCCCATGCAGATTCCCACGGTCGGGACAGTGGCATTCTGGACGAGTTGCAACATACGAATATTGTCGTGCGAGTGATTGGCCATGGTCGCCAGTTTGACGATATCCGCGTCCCGATTGACCAGTCGCGCATGGATTGCATCGAGATCGTCCGGAGTATCCCGATAATTGTGCAAACTGACAATACGCCGTGTCTTGCCGTAACGGGGGATCTTATCGGCAATATCTTCTTCCAAATCGACGTATTCGACTCCTTCGGCAATCGCCGCTCGGAGCAGCATCATCCGCGACTCTTCGCTGCCCGTCCATTTTCCCTGATCCTCGGCGCGCCGACACGTAATGACAACCGGACAAGGTCGATTGTGCAGCAACCGTTTCAAATTGATCTGGCGTCGCAGATAGTCGAGTCGAATTTCGACCAGCTTCGCGCCTTGTTCAACCAAGTGCTTGTGTTCAGCCTTCACATGTCTATGACGCCCTCGGGCAATACTCACACAAATCATCGGCCGGTCGACCTTGTACAAGAGCTAACGATCATAAGCAGGCGAAATCCACGATACCCCGAATGCTCGGCCCAGTAACTCACGCTCCCTGCCGAACCGTTCCTAATCGCGTCGTTGCAGGCGTGACACTATTGTGACCTCTGAAGGCGGTCGAATCAAATCCGTTTGAAACGCTTGTCCAGTTCTTCGTTCGTAAAGACCAGCGAAGTGGGCCGTCCATGCGGACAATGATGTGTATCCTGATACAGGTGACGTTGCCGCAGCAACTCCGTAACCTCTTCCGTTGAAAGACGATCGCCCGCCTTGATTGCCGCCTTACAGGCGATCATATGCAGCAGCTCGTCAAGCAGATTTCGCCGATTGAGGGATTGTCCGTCGCCAGTGAGCTGCTGGACAACCTGCCGCAAAACGTCTTCCGGGCTAAAGTTGGCAAGCATCGCGGGATAGGAACTGACCAAGATCGTATCACCGCCGAACGGTTCGACTTCGATGCCCAGTTCGCGGAGCAACTCACGAGCCTCAAGGACAGCGGCGACTTCCGGAGGCATCAGGGAGACTGGATCAGGAACCAGCAGCCGCTGGGATTCCAGGGTTCCAGCCATGACACGACGACGCAGCTGCTCGTACAGAATTCGCTCGTGCAGCGCATGCTGATCGATCACAACCAGCCCCTGAGCGTCTTCGGCAACCAGGTAGCGGTTATGGACCTGCATTCCGACACCACGAGGCTCCGGAACGTCCGGAGGCGCGGAAATCTGGTTGGTCGAACCGGCCCCCTCGTCCGCCGGACCGTTCACGCCCTCCATCATCGATTGCCCAAAGGGCCGGAATGCGGGAGGACCCGCGTCCCACGGTGCCGCGCCGCTTGGTGCGGCCGAAAGTCCGGCCGGGCCGCCGGTTGAGTCGCTCAACGGTTCACCACGAGCCCATTGCACCAGCTTCTGGCGATGCTGTTGAGCATGGTGCGGGTCGTGCCCCGTCGAAGCAGCCGCCTCAACCGGCTCGCTCAACTGTGCTCGAGCGGTCAGGTCGGTTGCCAAGAACTTACTGCGCAGCGTTCCCAATAACTGGCTATACAAACGGCCCCCATCGGCAAAACGGACCTCCAATTTGGCTGGGTGCACGTTCACATCGACCATTTCCGGAGGCATCTCAAACCGGAGAAATGCGATTGGAAAGCGACCGGTCAACAGCAACCCTCGATAAGCTTCACCCAACGCATGCTGCAAGGATCGGTCTCGGATGTGTCGTCCGTTGAGCAACACGTACTGCATCCGATTGTTGCCCCGACTGAAACGAGGGTCGGCCACATAGCCGGCAATACGAACTCCCCCCTCCTGGCTTTCGATCCAGATCAGGCTGTCACCCAGTTCCGATCCAAAGAAGGCTCTGATTCGGTCGAGCCAACGTTCCACATAGGGAAGATCATGCACCACGCGATCATTGTGACGCAATGTCATTTGGATGGCCGGATTGGCCAAGGCGACGCGAGTAAAGGCCTCGGTCACGTGCCCCATTTCCGTCTGTGTTGTCCGCAGAAACTTCCGCCGAACGGGCGTATTATAGAACAAGTTTCGCACTTCCAACGTAGTCCCCTGGGCACATCCACAGGGCTGTTGGTCACGGGCATGCCCCCCCTGAATCTCTAATTCAGCACCCGCATCCGAATCGGCCGATCGGCTTCGAATGACAAGTTGGCTGACTGCGGCGATGGACGCCAACGCCTCACCACGAAACCCCATGGAACGAACCCGGAAAAGATCCTCGGCATCCTGGATCTTACTCGTGGCATGACTGGCCAGTGCCAACGGCAGTTGGTCCGCGGCAATTCCACATCCGTTGTCCGACACACGGATCAGTTGAGTTCCACCTTGCTGAATCGACACATCGATCCGAGTCGACCCGGCATCGACGGCATTTTCGATAAGCTCCTTGACGACACTCGCCGGCCGTTCGATGACCTCGCCCGCCGCGATCTTATTGACAACACCGGCAGAAAGTCGCTTGATATCGGGCATACAACAGGATTCCCCAATCCAGGAGGCCATCAACGATCCAATGACCGAATACCGTATTTATCTAGTTTTCGGTAGAGTGTACGGGCACCAATACTCAGGATGCTCGCGGCCTCTTCCCGGTTTCCATTGGTCAGACCGAGGGTTTCCCGGATAGCAAACTCCTCGTATTTGGCCATCGGTTGACCGATCAGACTGGAAGGCCCGGCCCCAGACGGAAGCGGGGCAGGTCCTGTGTCCACCAATTCGGGCGGCAAATCATCAACATCCAGCAAACCGTCGATATCCAACACGACCATTGTCTCAACCGCATTTCGCAGCTCCCTCACGTTTCCAGGCCACTTGAAGGAAAAGAAGCAAGTCCGCACGGCGGGTGAGAATCGCAGCCCCGGCTTGCCGTGCCGCTTGCAGAAGTACTGCCGAAAATGCTCCATCAACGGGACAATGTCTTCTCGTCGTTCAGCCAGAGCGGGCAATTGGACCGTAATCACTTTCAGGCGATAATAAAGGTCTTCGCGAAACCGCCCTTGTTCGACAGCTTGCTCCAAACTGCGGTTGGTCGCCGACAAGACGCGTACGTTGACATGGATCGTCTGGTTGTCGCCAAGTCGGTTAAAGGCATTTTCTTCGAGCACACGTAGCAGTTTGATCTGCGTCGACTGGGGCATGTCGCCCACTTCGTCCAGCAAGAGCGTTCCTCCGTTAGCGTACTCAAATGCCCCGACTCGATCAGCGACCGCGTCCGTGTATGCTCCACGAACGTGCCCAAACAGCTCACTTTCGACAAGCTTCTCCGCCATGGCCGCGCAATTCAAAGCGACAATGCGTTTCCCCTTGCGAGGGCTGTTTTGGTGAATCGCCTGAGCGATCAGCTCCTTGCCGGTGCCGCTGCCACCGGTAATCAAGACGGTGGCATCGGTCGGAGCAATCCGCTTGATTCGCTGGATCACTTGCTCCATCTTGTCACTGGCGTAGACAATACCCTCAAACCCAAATCGCTCGTCCAACCGCTGGTTCAACTCAAGATTGGCTCGGCGCAGACGCACAGCGTCAGCCGCCCGTTCGGTGACCGCCCGCAGACGTTTGGGCGTGATCGGCTTCTCGAGGAAGTTGAACGCGCCCTGCTGCATCGCCTCCACAGCTTTGGCCACACTCCCGTGGCCGGTCACCATGATCACCTCGGCATCCGGCAATGCCTCATTGACTTGTGCCAACAACTGCATGCCGTCGATATCATTCATGACCAAATCGGTGATCACAACATCAAAGGTCTCTTCCTTGATAAACCGGGCACCCTCCGGTCCGGAAGCAGCCATCACACACGTATAGCCGACGCTCTGAAGGCTGTCTGCCATCGCCTGAGCGTGCGCTCGGTCGTTGTCGACGATCAGAACCCGAATCGCCAATGCCATTGTTTCGTGAGCCTCGCACATGTCTCGATCATACAAAATAGAAGCGGTTAGGGAACAGTGGCCCACGTCAAAACGGAGCGGGCCCTAAATCCGTCGAGGTGTCGGGAATTCGAGCGTGAACTTGGTACCGCGTCCCACGTCGCTTTGGACGCCAATTCGTCCACCATGGGCCTCGATGATCTTCCGCGCGGTGGGAAGCCCCAGGCCAGAGCCGCCGTCTTTCGTTGAAAAAAATGCTTCAAACATGTGCAAGGCTGTCCGGTCGTCAATGCCCTGCCCCGTGTCGATCAGATCCAAAGCGACCCCGGTACGCGTCACTCGCGTGATCACCGTCAGATTGCCTCCGCCAGACATGGCTTCCAGCGAGTTCTTAACCAAATTGACCAGAGCCGCCTGAAGCGTCTCGGCATCGAGCAGGATTCCGGGTAAATCGGCTGCCAGATGCGGCAAGACCCGGACCCCCCGATCTCGCGCATCCACCTCAAACCACTCCAACACGCTCTGAACCTGATCGTTCAAGTTCCCGGAAACAAGGTCCAGACGCCGCACACGAGCGAACTTGAGGAAATCATTCAGCAGATTCTCCAAACGTGTACACTGCTCATGCACCATGTCAACGCGAGCTCGCAGACGCTGTTGCCCCGGCACATTGGCCGCCTCAAGATCTTCCGCCAAGAGATCCATGTTCATGCGTATCACGGAGAGCGGGTTCTTGATCTCGTGGGCCAACGACCCAGCCAACTCGGCTAGCTCATTATAGTGCGACAGCAAACTCAGCGATTCCGGCTTATCTTCTCCATACGGCCAACTCGCCGCCTGTTTGCCATCATTCATTCCCGTCACCTCGAATCCCCCCGGCATCGATACCAAGGTTCAGCCAGCGTCAATTCGTGCGAATTGCCAGTTTCCTCCAGCCGAACCGGGCAAACAATTTTTTCGTAAAAGGCTGCAATAACGTCCTTCCCACCGACCGTCGATTCTAAAACACCCATCCGGCCAGTGACCGGCCAAGCCGTCGCAATCGCCTACTGCATTTCCTCGCGTCTTTCCAAGCGCGCCTCTCTTTGGGAAACCCTGTTGAAGAACGTGCCCCAATTGCAACGACTTTCGACCGGCAAGGAACTAAGGATTCGCCAATCAATAACTGTCGCACTCTTCCGCGTACAGACCCCCGTGGGCTCGCCCCATGGGTGAATCAGTCTCGCAGCTAAGGAGCCTCGCCGCACGAACGCCCCCCAGTAAACGCGACAACCATTGATCCGCCGGTCCTAAACCACTGCCCGAGCACAAAACGGGTCCCCCATCGCGGAGTCGAGAATCGCACAAGCAAGACAGGCACATTTGAAACAGTTAGCCGACTGAAGTTATGGCGGCACTGTGGGAAAGGGTCAGGGCCCCACGCGTTCAACCTGCCTCGCCAGACGGCTAAACGGTTACCCAAATTCTAGGCTTTGTCTCAAAACCCGGAGAAGCCGTATTTCCGGGAGGGCGAAACGCATCCGGGAGGGCGAAGCTCCTGCTGAGCCTCTTGTTTTGTTTACCAGAACGGCTCGGCAGGAGCCTCGCCCTCCCGTTTTGAGACAAATTCTAGAAAAACGAGGCCCCGAAGGACCTCGTTGATTGCACTGACTCAAATCAGCCAACACGCAATTGCCGGCACGTGTACGACATGTCACGAACCGGCTAGCGCGAGTCGGATCTAGCGTCTATCGCGTCCGCGGGGTCGTCGCCCTCGGTCACCACCTCGACCACCACCCCGATTACCACCGTCGCCGCCACGATTGCCACCATCGCCACCGTCGCCACTGCGTGCTTCCCCGTCAGCAGCGGGCAAATCATCCTTCAAGCCAAGCTCTTCCATGGCACGTCGGCGGCTGAGTTTCACGCGGTCATGGTCATCCACGTCAATCACCAGGACCTTCATTTCATCCCCTTCGGCACAAACATCGCCAACACTGCTGACGAAACCGTCCGAAAGTTCGCTGATGTGACAAAGCCCATCACGCCCGGGAAGAATCTCCACAAAGGCGCCGAAGTCCTTGACGCTTGTCACGCGTCCTGTATAAATTTTGCCGATCTGCACAGTCGCCGTACACGCCTCAATCGCGGCCAGAGCCTCATCGACCCATTCCTTGCTTGTGCCAGCAACGGTAACCGTTCCATCATCATCCACCTCGACAACCGTCCCTGTCTTCTCTTGGATGGCGCGGATATTCTTACCGCCGGGGCCAATCAAGGCTCCGATCTTCTCCGGATCAATACTGGTTCGTGTCAACCGCGGAGCCCACGGAGAAATGTCCTCCTTGGGACGCGAAATAGCCGTGAGAATGGAACGTAGAATCTCAATTCTCGCTTCACGCGACTGGGCCATTGTCGCC
>JAJSAJ010000021.1 GCA_024274855.1 Planctomycetota bacterium
CGCTGGCCGCATCGGCAAAGACGACCACCGCGTCCCGGCCCGCCGTGACTGCGCCAATCTGGCTGGCCAGCGTAGCGACATACGCATCGGTACCACCATCGATCGCGCCCGTTACATTGCCACGGGCCACCACGCCGGCCGACAGGCCGGCACTGATGGAGCTCGACACATCGGCCCCGGCAATGACCCAAGCATGGCCCGCATCGGCCGTGACCGGGCCGCTGACCGACCCGAGCGCGCCGGCCCACGCATGGAGGTTGCCATGCACGCTGCCCCGTCTGGTCAGGCAATACGGCGCCGAGCGCAACGGCCACGGCGTGACCGTTGCGGCTGTCGATCGAGCCTCCGATCGTATGCCCGGCCGTCACGGTCGCCCCGCACACGAAAAGGGGACGGGGGTCATTGTAATTCGCATGCCAGAAACGACCCCCGTCCCCTTTTCCGGGTCGTGATAATCGACCGGGTAGGACGCGAGGGAGTGCGGGTACACAACCCGGCTCTGACGTGTGGTTATGCGATCCAACCGCAGGTTATTAGAGGACTGGCTGAGCAAGTCGCGTTTCGTGGCAGGGGGCTCTTGGCTCGGTTTCTTTACGCGTTTCCACGAAGCCCGATAGGTGACCGCGAGATTGCCCCTACGGCAACCCCTGGACGCGTGCGAGAGGATTACAGCCGAGTGATTCGACAGTTAGCTGAACATTGCCCCAAGGGTGAGTTGACGTTAACCAGGGATGCCCAGCGCGCACTTATCGAATGGGAGACCGAGATTGAATCCATGCTGGCCGACGGTGGTGAGCTGGAAATCATGCGGGACTGGGGGGCGAAGCTGGCCGGTGCCACACTGCGGATAGCAGCGGTGATTCATTGCGTGAGTCAATCGAGCAATTGCTTGCGACCAATGGACGCGGGGGCAATCGGACGAGCCATCGAGATTGCCCGCTATCTGATCCCCCATGCCGAAGCCACGTTGCAGTTGATGACCGCAACCACCTCAATGGCTGACGATGACGCACGCTACGTTCTGCGGTGGATTCAACGCCACGGGCTGAGTGAGTTCAGTAAGAGGGACGTGTTGCGGCATGGATGCCGACGATTCCCGGAAGCTGATGACATAGACCCGACACTAACCGAACTAGTTGAGCGGGGCTACATCCGGCTGATTCCCCAGGGGGTGAAGCCGGGTAGACCACCCAGCCCACGGTACGAGGTGCGGCCAGCAGAATTGAAAATGAATATGCCTGAAACTGCTGACAGAACTGACAATACTCGGTTTTCGGACGCCAAAAACGACAATTTCGGGAGTTCTGTCAGTTCTGTCAGCAAAAACCTAGAGTCTGAAAATCAAAACGATTATGACCCGGAAGGGCTCTGGGGGGAGGTATGAGCCAAAAACACCCCCCAGGAGGCAGGGGCCACTTAATGTCACAATGACTGCTTTACGTCGGCTACTCGATGACCTGGCAGCGGTTGGTGTGATACTCGAATCCCGTGGGGGCCGGCTGAGATTCCGCCCACAGGAGCTGGTGACGCCCGAACTGCTCAAGCAACTGCGGGAGCACAAGACCGAACTGCTGGCCATCCTCCGGCGCAACCAAAACGCCCCTAAAACCGACATCACCGACCCAATGCCCATTTGGCAAACGGCCCTGGATCGACTGGAAGGTGATCCGCTGTTCCCAGCCAACATGTTGGACACCTTGCGGGCGGCTGATGTCCAGTGGACAGACAAACTCGAGGAATCAACTCAAGTGATCGACCCGCCCGATCCCTGCCCAGAATGTGGAACACTGGAACTGTGGCAAACCCTAGCCGGCGAATGGCGATGTACGCGATGCGATCCACCAACTAAGGCTCAACAACTGCGAGAACTCGCAGCACGGTTACGATCAGAATGCCCCACGACGAACGAGAACACAAAGGAATGAAAGGAACGTACTGGACGGTGTGCCCAGTATCGTGTAGGATACGAACATGACAAAGCAACCATCAATAAAAATGACCGACCAAATAAGACGGGCGATCGATGAATCCGGGTTAACGCGGTATCGCATCGCGCATGATACGGGGATCGATGAGTCGACTCTTGCAAAGTTTTACCACGGCCAACGTGGGTTGTCGCTAGATAACTTGGACCGACTCTGCGGTTATTTGAGATTGCGGATCGTGATGGACCGGAAAGCGAAAAGAGGCAAGTGACAATGGCAAGTATCTTCAAACGCGGTGGTAAGAAGGGCAGGGGACGGCCGTACTACATCGAATGGACCGACCACGAGGGTAGACGCCGGCAAAAGTGCACTCGCACCACCGACAAAGCCACGGCAGAACGGATTGCCGCGAAATACGAAACGGAAGCGGCCAAGCGACGTGAAGGACTGATCGACGTTGTTCAAGAAGGGTTCGCCCAACAACGGAAACGCCCCATTGCGGTGCACATGGACGAATATCGCAATATACTGGCAGCTAAAAACCGAACGCCCAAGCACGTCGAAATGACCCTGGCACGCATCCAGTGGGTGATTCGTGAATGTGGAGCAACCAATATCCGCGACCTGATGCCGGCCCGAGTGCAACCAGCCATCAAGACGCTGCACGGCGCCGGCAAGAGCCTCGAAACGTGCAACAGCTACATCCGAGCCATCAAAGCATTCTCGCGTTGGCTGTGGAAGGAAAAGCGGGCTCCCGACGACGCCTTAGCGACACTCGAACACTATCAAACGTCGGTCGAGTCCAGTCGGCACGAACGGCGAGCCTTCTCGACCGATGAACTAGTCTTCCTGTTTTCATTCGTCGAAAAGTACACCAAACCCAATCACAAGATGAGCGGCCCGGATCGGGCAATGCTCTACCGACTGGCCGTCGGCACAGGGCTACGGGTGAACGAATTGCGATCCTTGACGCCCGATTCGTTCGATCTGAACGCGAACCCACCGACGGTGACGGTGGAAGCAGCATACTCAAAACATCGACACACCGACGTGCAACTAATCGCTCTGCAGCTGACCGGGCTACTCAAGCCGTGGCTGAAAGGCCGGCCCAAAACGAAACCCGTGTTTCCGAACATGCCAGGCTCTATGGCTCGCACGTTGCGGAAAGACCTCCAAGCAGCCCGCAAAGCGTGGATTGCCAAAGCAAGCAACGAACGGGAGCAGGCCCAGCGCAAACGGTCCCAATTCCTTCGGTATGAAGATGCAGACTGTCGGATAGCCGACTTTCACGCCCTGCGACATACGTACATCTCGGGGATAGTGGCCGGTGGCGCATCGGTGAAGACAGCCCAGACATTGGCTCGGCACAGCGACCCGAGGTTGACTATCGGGCGATACAGCCACACCGAATTACACGACCTGCAAGGAGCCGTTGATAATCTGCCAGACTTCACCAGCGACACCTCAACGCCAGCCGTAATGCAGGCCACCGGGACCGACCCTCAGACAGCTGAACAGAGTGCAGCATCTGGTGCAGCACATTTGCAGCATTTTGTGCGCGAAACGGTGCAAAACGGTGCGGGCGGTTGCGACCGAGAAACAGAAAAGGCGAGTGCAGTTGGTGACAGTGACACTCGCCCTAAGGTGTTACCGTTGACGACGTTATGCGACGCCGTGCAAGGTGATGCTGAAGCGGAGGGCACGGGACTCGAACCCGCAATCCCATACGGGACACCTCATTTCCAATGAGGCCGCTAACCAATTCGCTTACCCTCCGAAGTCGTTTGGCCGACAGGGTTTATATTATCTTGAGTGTCTCGGAAATGCCGTTGGTACCCTTGTTGGTACCGTTAGCCGTGACACCACCGGATCAATGCC
>JAJSAJ010000331.1 GCA_024274855.1 Planctomycetota bacterium
CGTTCCTGCTCAAGTTGAGTCATATTCTCGTTCGCGGCGTCAGATTCTAACGTCGCATTCTGAGTCACACGTGCCTGCTGGTGTTGCTCGGCAAGTCGTTCGTACTGTTTGGCTGTTTCGTCCAACTGGATCCGGAGCTCCGTTTCCTTTTGCTGAGCCTCGTGGGCTGATTGGTCTGTCTGCTGCCGTTGTTCTTCCAGCTGCTGAGTGAGTTGTTCGATCTGGTTCCGAGCTTGTTGGAGCTCAGGTTCCACCTGTTCAAACCGCTCCTGTTCGGCTCTTGCCTGCTGAAGTTGTTGGCCAAGTTGTTCGAGTTGCTGATCTGCCTCGTCCAGTTGGCCCCGAAGTTCTGTTTCCTTTTGCTGAGCCTCGTGGGCTGATTGGTCTGTCTGGTGCCGTTGTTCTTCCAGCTGCTGAGTGAGTTGCTCGATCTGGTTCCGAGCTTGTTGGAGCTCAGGTTCCACCCGTTCAAACCGCTCCTGTTCGGCTCTTGCCTGCTGAAGTTGTTGACCAAGCTGTTCAAGTTGCTGATCGGCCTCGTCCAGTTGGCTCCGGAGTTCTGTTTCTGTTTCCTGAGCCTCGTGGGTCGTCTGATCCGTCTTTCGCTGTTGTTCTTGTAGCTGCTGGCTAAGTTGTTCGATCTGGATATGGGCTTGGCGCGAGTCAGTTTCAGCCTTGACGAACCGATCGTTATCAACTTTCATCTGAATCAACTGTTCGTTTAACGTGTCTCGCTCTTGTCGAAGACCGTGAAGCTGTGCTCGCAATTCACTCTCTTCGCGGTTCGCATCACTTTCCAGTTGTTGGCGCAGATCGGCCAGGTGTTTGCGTTCGAGACTTTGATCCTCAGCTATTTTCTCAAGTTCCGCAGCGCGTGCGGCCAGAGCGGATTCGCGGAGTGCAATATCCTGAAGGAGGTGTTCGACTTCTTTATACCTCGCATCCGTTTTTGCCTGTTGCTGATCCAAACGACTAAGACGCTGCAGGAACTCGGTGCGCAGAGTGTCCATTTCCTGAAACGCAGTCCGTAGTTCATGGTCCCAATCGGCACAACCGGCACGAAAATCGGCAACCGTATTGCGTAACGATTGCAATGCGTGCGGTTCAGTGGATGGGATGGCACTGTGAGTCACGGGTAAAAGTACCTTGTTCCGAAAGACGTATTTGAGTGTTACGCTGTGACATGCACGCAGCATGCTCGCATGCGACTTCCATTTACCAAGTGGATTCAAACGGCTATCCGAAAACATGACTGTGACAGGATGCCGATTGTCAGACTGGCGAACGCTTGGTGGCGAGAAGAGGAGTAGATGCCACCATCGGAACTCTACGTCAGAGTCCGGCGAGTGGCAAATGCAGAACTTGAAGAACCAGATGCCGTGTCGTGATGTTGCGGCTGTTCTGCTTGTGTGTTTGGATTGGAGCGGATTGCATGATTATGCGTTGACGCGCGGGCCATGCATTCAAACGGATGCGAGCCTGTCTGAGTGCTCACGCCGTGTATCCGAGGCATGGGAGTTACGTGGCCGGCCGATGGAGATGCTACCGGCCTGATTCGGTTGGAAAACCAGCGTCAGCCAATTGGCGGAATCCGGCTCGCAGTGGTCGTACATCAAAGCCGAGTTCGTGAAGATAGCGGGCGGCGATTAAACAACGGTGCCCCGATGCGCAGTAGGCATAGACAATCTTCTTCTTTTGCAAATCGCCGGTTGCTGATTCGGGGTTTCGGGACAACTCGGTAAGCGGGATCAGGATCGCGGATTTCAAATGGCCTCGAGCCCATTCACCCTGTTCCCGTACGTCGAGCAGCACTGCTTTCTTCTGAGTGATGTTATTTCGGACAACATCGATCGGATCGGTTGTATGTTTAGCTCCGGAAGTCGAGCCAGCCAGCAGGCAGGTAGAGGCTAGACGGGCTACGTTTGCCAAGCTCTTGAACATGGACCCAGATCCTTTTTCACTTATTTGGGGCCCTCGCACTTTCCGGAAGGTAAGCCGATTCGAGGGAAATCGATGTGGCCCAATCGAACGGGTACTGTACGCGACGAAAACCACATGTCGCATACTAACTACGCGGCGCAAGTTGTGAACCCCCTGGATTGGTTCCAGTTTTCGCGTGGTTCGGGGGTTGTCGCACCGTCTTGGCCCGCCGCCAACAGCGGAACGCGATCTCAGTGCTGCACCACGAATTCTCTGCGTGGTGCGTTGGTCTTGCAGCAGCTTCTTCGGTACTTTTCCAGCCAGACGGCACGCTTCAGCACACGTGGCAGGTCAAGCAGTGAGCCAAGCTGGCTCTGCTTGCCATCTGAGCGATTCAGAATTCCGCGTTGCCCGGTGTCCGTGGAAAAGGAATTACGTCGCGGATGTTGTTCATACCGGTGACAAACTGCACGACTCGCTCCAGTCCGAGCCCAAATCCGGCGTGGGGAACCGTTCCAAAACGCCGCAGATCCAAATACCACCAGTAGTCTCCGGGGGTCAAATTCTGCTCAAGCATTCTCTCGGTCAGTACATCCAATCGTTCCTCACGCTGGCTGCCTCCGATAATCTCTCCGACTCTTGGCACAAGCACGTCCATCGCGCGTACCGTCTGGTGATCGTCATTAACGCGCATGTAGAACGGTTTGATGGTCTTGGGATAGTCATACAGAATCACGGGGCCATCGAACTTTTGTTCGGTCAAATAGCGTTCGTGCTCCGACTGCAGATCGCACCCCCATGTGACCGAAAAATCGAACGCATGACCGCTCTGTTGCAAAAGTTCCACTGCTTCGGCATACGTTAGCCGCACAAAACTGCTGTCGACGATCTTATGTAAAGTTGCGACCGTACTGGAATCAATCCACTTATTGAAGAAGTTGATGTCATCGAGGCAGTGTTCCAGAACATCCCGGCAGATCCGCTTCAGAAACAACTCGGCCAAATCCATATTATCTGTCAGATCGAAGAACGCCATCTCCGGTTCGATCATCCAAAACTCGGCCAAGTGCCGCGATGTGTTTGAGTTTTCCGCACGAAACGTTGGTCCAAAGGTGTAGACCTTGGACAACGCAGTTGCGTAGATTTCCGCTTCCAACTGGCCGCTTACCGTCAGATAGCTCGGGCGGTGAAAAAAGTCGCGAGTGTAGTCGATGCCATGATCACCGCGAGGCGGGTTTTCCGGATCCAATGTCGTAACGCGAAACATCTCACCGGCCCCTTCACAGTCGCTAGTCGTAATCACCGGTGTTGTAACATAGAGGAACCCTTCCTCTTGGAAGAACTGGTGGATCGATCGACAGATCTGATTTCGCACACGCGCCACGGCGCCAAATGTATTGGTTCGTGGACGCAGATGGGCCCATTGACGCAGTTTTTCGAGCGAGTGTCGTTTCTTCTGAAGTGGAAAGGACTCGGGATCCGCCCAACCATGAACAATGACTTGTTGAGCATGAAGCTCCGTGGCTTGGCCTTTGCCCATGGAGCTCTTGATCTCACCCTCGATGGTGACGCTGCAACCGGCTGTCAGGCGCTTTACATCCGATTCATAGTTGGCCAGTTTCTGATCGGCAATTACCTGTAAATTGGCCAGGCACGATCCGTCATTAACTTCGATAAAGCTGAATCCAGCCTTGGAATCACGACGCGTACGAACCCAACCGTTGACGCGGGCGGGGATTCCGATCGACTCTGGCTGTCGGGCTAGAAATACAGTTATCGTGTCCATAGTTCTTCGGTCGCTCATGATTCTTGGTGGGTTCTTATGCGGCAAAGGGCGATAGCGGACAGACTTTCGATCAGTGCCAGCGTGCACCATGCACGCATACTTGGCCCACAAACATGCAATCTGCACCGCCCCTGGTTCTCGAAGGCTAAGGATTCGCCAATCAATATCAATAACTGTCGCACGCTTCCGCGTACAGACCCCCATGGGCTCGCCCCATGGGTGAATCAGTCTCGCAGCTAAGGAGGATCGCCGCACGAACGCCCCCCCAGTAAACGCGACAACCATTGATCTGCCGGTCCTAACTGGCGGACGCGGCTTGTTTCAGGTTACTCAAATCGCCAACATCCAGCCCGGCAATCGTCGACGCGACTTACTCGACAGCCCGCGTCCATGGAAAGTCCCGTTAATGGGAATTGCGGTCGTGGCCGAGAAAGTTCGCGTATTGTAACAAAAAAAGAAGAGCTGTGAACGGTTGAAAAACAAGGACGCCGTGATACTTGGTCCGCTACATGCTCGGTGCCCCGAAATCTATTGACGCCTCGACCAGGGCTGTCAGATTTTCCGGCGGCACGCGAGGAGAAACCGAGCAGGCACTTGAGAGAATGAACCCACTCCCGGGACTGCCTACTTTCAAACGCCAGGCCGCATCCTGTTGGACCGCCGCTCGTGATTTATTCAACAGCGTATTGACCGGGTCGATGTTGCCCTTGAAGAACAGCTGATCACCCACTCGGCGCTTGGCATCCTAGAGATCGACAGTACCGAGCGGAGGCGGATCGAGTGTATCGATCCCGTCAATCTCCGTCTCGACCATCAACTCGAGTCGATCACCAATCTTGCCGCATGTATGGGTGTAGACGGGGATATCATGTCGCTGTTTCAGATGCCGGACAACCTGACGCTCGTACGGCAATACGAACTCCTCGTATTGTCCCGGCGAAATAAATCCGCCACCGGCAAACGCTGAGGAAATCAAGACTGCATCGACGCCACGCTCGGCTTGCCGACATGCTAGATCGGCCGTTCCTTCGGTGTACGCTTGCAAGATCGCATGCAGCTTGGGTGGGTCATCCAGCAGGTACATCAGCGTGTTTTCGTATCCGAAAAGCTCCATGAGTTGAGTCCAAGGCGAAAATAACTCGCTATGGACGCTGACTTGATTCCCGACGCGCTGTAACACCATGTCGATTGTCCGGAATAAATAATCCGGCCAATAGTCGTTCCGATCTGGCGCGTACGGCTCCAAGCCAAAGTGGAACGGATACTTCAAGCCGCCCAGGCCGTGCGGTTCATCGTAGTAGATTCTGGTGGGATCAACATCGTCCAGCGAAGGCAGACGCCGACCAGCCTTTGGAAAATGATGGGCATTGTCGTCGGCGGGACACACGGCCGTGTCTCCATTTCGAAACAGGACCGTTTGGGTTCCGTCTTTCGACGTCTCGATTCGCTCGACGTGACGCATCCACCGTGGGTCCGCGCCGGGCAAATTGATCAGAATGCCGTCGAATTGGTACTGCTGCTGCAACCCAATCAAGGCTTCGCAAAATGCTTCACTTGTAAACCAGATGTCGACCGGCTTGATGTGGGTGTTGACCAGGTAATGGCCGAGCGCCAGTTGGCACATCACGGGGACCCGATCGACCGGCTGGTGTCGCATGGCTGCCTGAATTCGTTCTTTTCCGTTCATTTCAAAAACTCCTTCAGCTACCGTCCATCGGCAGTGATCGTTCGCTGGGCCAACGGAAGGCCGAGGCTCCCGCCGAGCCGGTGAAAAGTGCCGACGCTGGTTGACGTTACGGCTCAGCAGGAGCTTCGCCCTCCCATGTGCTGGACCACGTTACGATCGACATCAGACACATGTTATGTGGATGCCGTACGTCGGTCCGCGCGTCGATCTGTTCATACGCAATTCCCCAACAGGCCTTCGTGATAGAATACGGGTTCATATCCGTTTTCGGTGACCCAGCGGATGGCCGCTTCACAACGCTGAAGGTGATCTGGAATGTAGTTGCTGTAGAACGGCCAGAAGTACTGTTCGTGTGTAAACAGATCCATGATCTCCGCCGTGTCGGGAGTCTTGGCCAGACGCGTAAGCGTCGGGACAACCTGCTCAACCGGCGTGTTATTACAGACGATGTAAATCGTCGAGAAAACAATACCGCTGTCGAAGTCCTTCAACGCGTCATGCCTTGCCAGATAGTTGCAGCGAGCATCGTCCAGGAAATAGTTGACATCCCAAAGTCCACCCCGTTTCTTGAAATACCCGCTCAGAACCCGCACGCCTCGCTGAGCGAGCGGCTTGAGTGCGGCTGGTTGCACCATTCCCCAGTGAATAACGGTCGGTGGGGAATAGGTCTGCGGGCCGGCGAACCGTTTGATCTGCTCGGCCACTTTGTCCAGGTCGCTGATCAGCTTCCCGGCCGACGCGTATTGATACGGCCGGTCCGGCTTGTTTGCCCACGCGTGAAAAGCCAGCTTCAGCCAGTCAGATGCCGCCTCCCATTCGCCTCGATAACGATCCGGGAACTGCGGCAGTGTGAAACCGTCCTCGGTCTGGTAGTAAATATTCAGCACGAATCGTGTACCGTATTTCGTATGTAACTGGCGAAGCATGTCCAGGTAGAAACAATCGAAGAGAGACTTGTAATGTTTCTTGGTGATGTCCCGGAGGAAGAAGCTGTTGTCATCGATCGAAAAACGATAGCGGGGTCGTGAACCTCGGTCCCACAGAACACGAATCGTATGTTCCGATCGTCCCGCCACGCCAAAGGCCGAAGCCGTGAGATCGGTTTCTTTGTCGCGTAGCAGGATATCCGCGCTAAAGCGAGCGCCCTGTCGCCTCGCGGTAACTCCATTGACGGTCACGTTGTCATTCAAAGCGGCCTGACCGGAGATCCGGACCTGTAGCCCGTCGTCGACTTGTTTTCCATGACGATGATTCAGCAGCGCACCGTGATACGGGGCCTCGATGACAACTGGAACTGCCATGGAGCCCCGGGCCTCGGAGAAAGTGCCGGAAGCAATACCGGCTGCGGCCACCTTCAGAAAATCACGTCGTGGAATCATGAGATTCTACTCCTGGGGTTGGTTCTAACGGGTTTCCGATCCGAACGACGCGGGTTGGCAAATGGGGCCAAGGAGCCGCCGCCCAACTCCGAACGGTGGCTCGTTTTGGTGCGACGCCTGATATCGGTAGCGTCTCAATCCGCGTGAAATGTACCTGGTAGCCAAAAATATCCAATCACGATTAAACCCGTGACTCGTTAACCGTCCGGAAGAATAGCGGATCGCCACCGTCCCGCCTCCCACGGACTTGCCGACCGGAGTCACAACGCCCCACCGGCTATCCGTTGCTGTCTGTCTTTTGCATTCGGATCAAATCGAACACGTTGAACAAGAAGGCCGACGATGGCGTGGAGCGGCAATGCACAGCGTGGATACGCCCCTTCGCAATACTCTGCCTGAGCATCTCTTCGAACCAGACGCTAGACATGTCCGCCCTATTGTAGCACTTTCTCCGTCGATTGTTTTCCTTGTGTGGTAATTGAGTGTACAATCATTGGTTTGGAGCCAAGGCACCTGGCAGTACTCGTTTGTCGCACGTGTGCCTCTGGTATTGTTAACGTGGAACAGGTGCCACACGAGTGGGCCCGTTTCCAACCCGAACATCCGATGAGTTGGCATCCTTGCCCTTTTTGTAACCGTTCACGGAATGTAAGCCGCCGGTTCGCTTCCAAGGGGTCAGACCCATTTTCGGCGACAAGATGCGTTCGCGTAAAGAAATGCTTGCTCCGCCGAAAATTGCGTCAGACCCCAGCGGCGTGAACGGCTACCCCTTTTTTGTTGGCGGCCCGTGCCGCCCGGGAGAGATTTGAAAATGCGCCGCCGTGTTGGACTCGTTCTTGTTTTGTCGGTTGTGTTCGCGTCGATCTGTGACAGCACCTTGGCCAATAAGGTTGGACAGGGAAAGAGCTTTCGTGGCCCGACCGGCCTGCAGCTTTACAGCCTTCGCGCGATGTTCAAGACAGAGGGCGTTACGCCCACGCTCGATTTGGTCCGCCAATGGGGATTCAAGTATGTGGAAGTCGCCGGAACTTATGGCATGACACCGGCTGAGTTCAAGTCGGAGCTGGATAAACGCGGATTGGTCCCGATTGGCAGCCACTTCCCATATAACCGTTTACGCGATGACATCGATGGCGTTATCAAAGATGCCAAAGCGCTTGGGCTGCCCTATGTTGGTTGCGCCTGGATAAACCATAAAGGGCCA
>JAJSAJ010000332.1 GCA_024274855.1 Planctomycetota bacterium
CATGGGACAAGCCCATGGGGGTCCTTCGACCAACGCGAGTTCTCCATTTGGCTAAAGTGTAACGATAAATCGGGCGTGTGGAAAATCGGGGAAAACTCCGGTGCTAACGCGTTGGCAGACGAAAATCCCGTGAACGACTACTATTACGGCAATCCCAAGCCCAACACTCTCTTGAAATGCAATGACAATGAACCAGATCCGGCCGGCAAACGCCAATCCAATCATGGCGACGATCCCAATGACCACCGCAATCATGCCGATCGGCTCCGAGAACCAACCGATCGCGCCGCCAGCCACGATCAACAAACAGGCGGTACCGACACCCAATCCAAGCCACTTCAGAAACGGCTTCAATTCGGGATCGAGCGATGCGTTCGCCTCTTGACGCAATCGGCGTTGACCGGCACGTTTGCTCGTCCGCAATACCGGCTGTTCCCGTACGTGGCCTGGCACTGCCGCTGAGATATCGAACGAATCCAATTCTCCCAACGGATCATCTGGAACGGCTGGTTGCGCGGGAGCCACGATCGTTGTGTCGCATTGGGGACACTTCAACTGTTTGCCCGCTTCCGCCGCGGTCTTGTATCGTGAGTGACACGATGGACAAGTAATTATTTGCGTTGCCATGCGTTGCTTGTCCAGAAAGTGGACTAGTGATCGAGACAATTCGGTCTCATTGGGCAATACATGCCCTTTTCAAGCTGTCGGTTCGGCATGTCCTCATCATGCCTGCACCTGATCACGATCTCACTCGGATGGCGTGTCCGCAGCGACAGTGCAGGTTGTAAACAGGCGCCCTCGCTTGCCATCGAGAACGAAATCCAGCTGTGCTGCGACATAGTATCGGCCACCGCGCCAGTAGTTTCCCGTCCTGCGAGGAGAGACAGTCGTTGCGACCGACCAGTTGTCGCCCACCGCCAATTGGGGACGCTTCCATTGCGAGATTCCAGGCTCAAAAGCGGGTGGCACCGAGAGTGTAAGCAACAGGTCTGTCAGTTGCACGGCGGTTGCGTTTTTCAGCGTGAATGCGGCCTTGCCGGTTTCTGGGTCGAACGTCAGCGAACTTATCAGGCCAGGGAACTTCTTGGCTGTGCCTTCGGCTGTCGCGTCAATTGTCTTGGGGATGCCAAAGCGAGAATTGTGTGGCACGTTGACAAACGTCTTGTCATCAGCATGACGAACCGTGCAGGCGATACCGTCTACGCTTGCGGATTTCACTTCCTGACCGTCAAAAACAAGCGTCAATGGATCGTCGCTGCCTAACTGGAATGCACAAGGACGTGTTATTTCGAACTGTCCCGAGTCGAGCTTCTTGACGATCGTATTACGGCGTTGCTTTACGAATGCCGCGTACTCGGTCTGCGTACAGTGCCAGAAGTCATCCCAGTTCCGGAGTTTTTTCATCACTTGTCCCAGACGTTCAAGTTCTTCCCCTTGCTGCCACGGGTGAACACCCAGAAAGATGCAATGAGATGTTTTCTGATAGGTGGAACTCGACTGTCGGATCTTTTCCATCCGCGCCCAGAACGTTTTGGCATCGACCTTCCGGTCGCCGGGGATGACTTGCAAGCCGGTGGAAACCATGCCCGGAGGCAAGAACGGATTCTTAGTCACAAAATAGATGTAGACGCAGTGGTGGTATCCCGCCCGCAGAAACGACTCGGTAACGCCTTGCAACACTTCCGGTCGCTCGCGGTCCTGGTATCCGCCGAATGGAAACGCAAGCGAATTGACGGGTCGGTCGGTCAGGCACTCCAACGCAATCCGATTCGCGATCAGCTGATAGAACGTTTCGTTGGCAGGCAACTTTGGAAGGTGCGGATGGGACACACTGTGTCCTCCAATGGAACACTTCCCTTGGTCGGTCAGCTTATGTGCCAACGATTGCTGCTGCGGTTCGGGTTTACGAGAATTGAGATAGAACGTTCCTCGAATTCCATTTTCGAGCATTTTTCGCCGAATATTCAACGCGTTTGGATTGCTGTCATCCCAGCGTGTAGAAAGTGCCCATTTTCTTCCGTCATAAACGGGTGCGAGCTGTGGAATCGGCAGCTTGCTCGAATCGGACCGGCTTTCAATCACCAGTACCTGGCGGTAAGTCTCTGTTGTTCCGTATGCGGACTGGTCCGTGTTGGCGGTCGGCGCTGTTGCCGCAGACAGCCACGTTAGTACTACTGCAGTCAATGCAAAATGCGAAACCATGCACATCTCCTATAGCTGAATGTCTCATCAGCGTGCGATTGCGGAACCCAAGTGGCGGAGCCACGACCTGTATTGTCGAACGGACGCCCACGTCCGTTCATCCTACGACCTTAGAACTTAGGGCCGGCGAATCAATTGTTGTCGCGTCTACTGGAGGGCGTTCGTGCGGCGATCCTCCTTAGCTGCGAGACTGATTCACCCACGGGGCGAGCCCATGGGGGTCTGTACCCGGAAGAGTGCGACAGTTATTGATTGGCGAATCCTAAGACTAAAGGGACCAGCCTTCACGGTACTTGCGGTGGAGTAACTTATTCGCTGAAGCGTCGTTCGTAATCTTCATGTTCGGGCCATCCCATAGCAGCTTTTTGCCTGCACGCAGTGCGACGTTGCCCAGCATGCATGTCTCGGTCAACACGCCACCGTGTTTTACGAAATCGGATCCGGCGGGTGGACCTCCTCGGCAGGCATCGATCCATTCCTTGTCGTGTCCGACCGAGCGGGCAAGGACTTTGGGCGGCCGGCCAAACTCACGCATCTTGGTTTCCGGGATCAGCCGGTATCCCATCAGTGTCCCCTTTTCACCCACGTACGTTATGCTGCCCGTGCGGCGGCCTGGTTCGAGTTCTTTTGGGCGCGGTGGCTTCAATCCGCCGTCGAACCAGTTCAAGGTAACTGGTGGCAGATCGCCACGCGCCGGGAATTCAAATCGAGCAATGACACCCAATGGATAGATCTCGGGGTCGACTTTGGTCGAGGATGCTTCGACGCTGATCGGGTATTCCAGCTTCAACGCTTTGAACACGGTTGACAATTTGTGGCAACCCAGGTCACCTAACACGCCTGTTCCAAAAGCCCACCAGTTTCGCCAGGTCCAAGGGTGATAGGCGGGACTGTAGGGGCGTTCCATGGCGGGGCCGAGCCACAGATTCCAATCGAGTCCGTCGGGGACAGGCGGTGTCTCCTTCGGGCGTCCGGCCCAGGTCGGATAGGACCAGAATCGAGCCGGACTCCACACATTCACTTCATGTACCGGGCCGACAGCGCCGCCCCAAATCATCTCGCAGGTCAATCGGGCTTCTTCAGAAGCTTGTCCCTGATTTCCCAGTTGCGTGGCGACACCTGCTTTGCGAGCCGCTTCGGTTACGGTGCGAGCCTCGGCAACCGTGTAGGTGAGCGGTTTTTCGCAATAAACATGCTTGCCCATTTTCAGAGCGGCCATGGTAATCACGGCATGAGCATGATCGGGAGTCGCGATGAGTACCGCATCGACGTCTTCTTTGGCAAGCAATTCGCGATAGTCGACATAGGGCTTGCAGCCCTTGTAAGTGCCTGACGACTTCTGATCGGCGTAGACCTTGTCGATCGCGCGCCGCATCGGCTCGCGTCCTCCAAGCCGCTTTTCCTTGCCTTGTGTCCAGTTCCAGGACAGGTACCCGCCACTTTCGCGATTCACATCGCACACGGCCACGACCTGAACTTCCGAAAACTGTTGCATGCGCAGCATGTCCTGCGTGCCCTGCCCACCAGTGCCGATGCCAGCCAGTGTCGTTTTCTCGCTTGGCGCTGTATGCCCCGGACCGCCAAGCACATGTCGCGGTACGATGGCGAATGCCGCAGCCGCGGCCGACCTTGCCAGAAACACGCGTCGTGATGTTCGATTCGTCATCCCTTGTGTTCTCCTAATGCGGCAGGGCCACAACCCATGTAGGGTGTCTAGCTCGCACGATTACCTCATCCAACCATCGATTGCCTAACGCGAGCGACTGCATACCAGAATCCAGTATCCATCGTCAAACATGCGTGCACAGTCTGTACATCTCACAAACCAAAATAGTAACCGCTGACGGAATGTAGGCCGCCGGTTCGCTTCCAAGGGGTCAGACAAATTTTCGGCGACAAAATCCGTTCGCGTAAAGAAACGCTTTCTCCGCCGAAAATTGCGTCAGACCCCACCCGCGTGAACGGCTATCCAAAATATTGTCTCCCTTGCCATCCATGGACCTATTCTTCTTCGCTCCACGGCGCTGCGGGACAGTACATGGTCCCGATCCTCGCTTCCATACGGCCCGGATTACGTTGCCGGGACGCCGAAAACCTCCACTTCCACATAATGATTTGCGTCGTCCGCCGTGTTGCCACGACTGTACAGCCGCACAAAACGACCATGGACACCTTTGGCATCGATCAGTTTACCGAAATTCGTGTCGATATACGGTCGGTCCTTGCCCACACCGGCCTGCGACGAATTATCTTGATCATTGTTATAGATCGTTCGCACGTTCTTTGTGAAATCGCTGTCATCGGCCACTTGGATGATCACATCATGATAGCTTCGCGCTTCCAAAAAATAGTGCCAAATACAAATCGCGTAGATTCTGCTCCTTTTTCCCAGGTCGATCTGGACCCATTGTTTCATGGGACCGAGTTCCACGAAAGTTCCCTCCGTCCCCTTCTTTTTTCCATCCGTGACATACGTCAACTCGCCGAGAAGCGGCAAAGAGTCGCTGGAAGTCACTTTCGCATGCAGTGCCAGATTCCGTGTGCCTTCGGGAACCAGGAACTTCGGCGCCGATTCGGGGGGCGGAGCCAGATTCGGATGCAAGATCACCAGGACTTCTGGAGGAGTCCCAGCCAGAATTTCCTTGGGGATCGCTGTTTTTAGCTGCACTTTCGCTTGTTGAGCGAACGCTGTGGTTACACATGCAGATAGAATGAGTGTACTGAATACCGCACGACGCATGTTGGTTCTCCCCTTGAATTACTTATTTCGCACACTCTATATGGTATGTAATGCTCATCCGAGTCGCAATAATGCAGTTTGCCTGTTTGTGCAGTGCCACTTTGGACGGAGAGATAAGGATAGTGTAACCGTTCACGGAATGTAGGCCGCCGGTTCGCTTCCAAGGGGTCAGACCCATTTTCGGCGACAAAATCCGTTCGCGTAAAGAAACGCTTTCTCCGCCGAAAATTGCGTCAGACCCCAGCGGCGTGAACGGCTACAGGATAGTTTCGCCGAGAAAATTGATTTACTCATCGGGAGCTTCGCCCTCCCGAAAAGACGGCTTTTCCGGGCCCTGATACAAATCCTGCTGCAGACGGCTAAACAGTTACAGCAAGAGAACTTGTGGATCGTCGTTTCGGCCAGTTCTCATTCTTCGCGCGCATCAAACAACTTCCACTTGCATGACAAGTAGGCTTGAACCTGGCTCTGTTGATCCTGCGTCAGGATCCGACGGTAAACGAGCAACTCGGCGATGTGGCCGGTGAAATAAGTTTGATAATTTGGCGAGAAGCATCCGATGCGGACGCTCTTGGCCCATCGATTGGCAAACGTCGTGGTCATCATGCGCGGCCCACCTGTTTCCATGCCTGGGACACTGCAACAGAGTCCAACTCTATAGTCATACGCCTTCCCATCGCTGGCCGTAAACAGCCTGGGGTTGTGATTGACTTCAGAGCCCGGCCGCCGATTGCTGAAGACAACGAAAACGGTGGCTGAAATCTGGTCGTCGGCCAAATCGGGCAATTCAAATCGTGTTCGGGATTGTTCGTCGAATTGAAGGGCCGGCATCTGATTGAAACCTTTGGGCATATAGACGGGTCGATATTCGGTCGAAGGTTGACGAGCATCTCGTTGGTTGCCGCTCTTGTCTGTCCAAAGGGAAACTTTTCCAGAGTTGTCTCGGACGATGGTCGGCGCGTCCGAAGCATCGAGCCAGATGGCAAGTTGTTCTTTGGGTAGCATCGTGCCCGAACTCAATTCCGCGGGGAAAACCAGAACGCCGGCACGGCTCAAGACCGATGTCACGCTTCCCGTGCCCCGCCAAAATACCCAGGCATCCTGAGCGGTCTTGCGCACTCCTAGGTTAAACAACAGCATGGGAGCTTGTTTGGGTGTGAATCCACAGGTGGCGAACGGCAGGCGCCATTCACAAGACCATGTGTTCTCGCCGACAGACGCTCGGTAACTGATGGTCTTGGCCAAGCGGTCGATCTGGCCGACTGATATGCCTGTCTGAACGCGCTGGGCAAATGCCCATCGGGCCAACCATCCAGTTTTAACGTTTCACCCGACTGGCTCGTGTAGCCGCTACGGAGAGCAATTTCGACCATGTCCGACGCGCCCCATGGATGGTTCATGGTCTGTAGATCGCTTGGGCTGCCAATCGGGGTGTTCACAGTGATGTACAACGCCGTGTTGTCGTAACCGATCCAGGCCGTGCTTGCTGGCGCCTTGCTCTTACTGCCATCCCAGGATTCGTCCAGTTTCATGGGACGACCGTCTGTGGTCGCTGGGTCAACGCGACCGTCCAGCACGGGCGGTGTGGCCAAATGACTTACCGGAAAGTGTGGTGAGCGACTGCCGCGGACGCGTCCAGCATACTTGTCCGCCGGAAATGAGCATGGGCGATTGGTCGCTTTGGGTAGACACATTCTCCCCTTCTCTAATCGAGGGCGCGTTCCGACTCCGGTCATGTCGATCGGTTGTTTTGCCTTCTCGAGACTGATCCAGTCAACGTGGCCAATGGGCTCATGGAGCCTCGAGCGCACGACGACTGTCAGCGCATGGGTCCCCCGTACTGGTTCGAGCACTGCTACGGCGTCACGAAAATGTTCAACGCCGCCGGTGAATCGCGGGTAAAACTGGCCGATTTTATCCCCATTCGGACCATCGATCCGCAGTTCCAATTTGACTTCGTTTTTTTGCAAAGCGATTTGACCGCGGTACTGCTCGAAACGAAAATATTCAAACTCTCCGACGGGTTTCCCGTCATTGGATCGGAAGACCAGAAAAACATCGTGTGTTCCCGTTGCCGCCGCGTCGATCTTACCAACATGTTCACTATAGATTTGTATCCGTCCGTCTCGAGGGTTGTCAGTTTGGGGCAGAGAAACCCTGCCGACAAGTGGGCCATCCGCTCGGTCCAAGTGGACTTCGACCCACCGAGATTCGGTGCTGTCGTTTCCATAGACAACTCGGAAACGCCGATAACCTTGGCCAAGTGGTACGTCGCGGAACCGGACCCAAGCTCCAGGCGTTAAATGATACAGAAACGTCCATTGCTTCCGAATCTGATTTTCCATGCCATCGTTGTGGATCGCTTCCAGAATGAGTGGGTCGGCGATTGTCTGGTGGCGGGGTCGAGTGCGTGCTGACCGATCTGTGTTCATTGCCTTCGCCATGCTGGAAAACCGCATGACGGCGGTTTGCCACCCGCAGCTGAAATCGACGTCGTCGAAAGTGAACCAGTCGCCGTCTCGTAGCCCGCTGATCTGACTGGATGCTTGCACCACGTTGGCCGATCGGCTTGTACAGGTTTCAGTCTGCAATCGCAGTTTTTCCAATTGCGGCCATTTCGGCCGGACGGGTCGATATTGGAAATCGTGCCCGAATCGAAATGGTCTACCATCCGGAAAGTCTTTGGCCTGCAACTCGGAGCAAGTTGGCGTGAATTGTTAGTGAAACACATTATCGTGTTCGTGGATGTCGACGCACATGGTGTTGTACCACAGACCTCGCTGATGCGATCCTGGTGCAGCCCACAGAAGATTGTGGTGAAGGTCGACGTCACAGGTGCCCGCATCGAGATAGACAAGCCCCAGCTTATGAATGCGCATCCAGAAAATGTCATAGCAGTCGTGGAAAACATTGTAGATGATCTGCGAGTTCAATCCATTCAGTGTGCCTCCGCTGGCGTAATAGCCTGTGATAAAGCCTGCGTCACGCGTCTGGAGCATTCCGTTATATAGATGGTTATGAGCAAACAGAGTGGCCATGTAATCCATTGGGGCTCGGTCGCGGGAAGCACGGCTGGTTCCGTTTCCATAGAAATTGAAGAAATGCCGACCCGCATTGCACATCGTGTTGTAGGTGATCACATGCCCGCCGACCAGGAAATTCTCGTAATCGTTGAAGTCGCTGACGGCGTCCGTGATCGCATTCAAATAATGAGCTGTGTAGCTGATCTGGTCGATCAGACAGTTGTGGATCGTGTGATGATAGCCACGCAGATAGAAACCAGCACCGGCGCTGAAACGGACGCTGCAATTCAAGAACGTGTTATCATGTCCGCCTATGAAAATCCCGGTCTCGCCGGATGTGATTGTGTTGCTCCCGTGTTCCACTTGTCCCGTGGCGTAATGTCGTGTGAAGTGCGAAACGTAGGCGATGTCGCATCCTTCGACGATGCAGTGAGCTGACCCGTCCAGCAAAAGAGAAGCTGCGCGAATAGTCAAACCTTGAATGTGAATATGCTGCCGGTCGCTCAGGTCAAAGGCCAATTGACGTCGCTTGGCCTGCAAATTTTTCGGCGGGCCCTCCACTCTTGGTATCAAATAGAGCCAGTTATCCTGCCAATGCCATTCGCCAGGTTGATCCAAAGCATGCAGGTGTCCAACGATCATGCCGCGGCCTTCTTCCGGTTTATAAGCTTTGCCATATGGACCGGTGAACCACCATTGCTGCGTGCGATCATCGACATGGATTTCGCCGGATTTCGAGCTTGTAATTTGTCCAGTTTGTGCGGCCCAGCCTTGGTAGTGAACGCCATAGTAGAGTGCACCTTTCCAGTAGTTCTCCGGCTGGCCGGCCAGCAGGCTACTGACCACCCGTCCCGGGTCCTTGACCGGCTCGGGAATCGAAAAATGACCAAAGGTTGGCCACAACGGTGACAGGTCCGATACGTACATTTCCAATCCCGATTCCGGTTTGTCTGGAAACCGAGCTTCGATCATTACACCTGAATTGTCGAATACCTGGTTACGTCCAGGTCCTAATGTCCAGTCCATGGGCGCCTTCCAGATGTTGTCCCGGAACCTGGTCCAACTGGTGACCGGGCAGCATCCGCTAATGACAACGTGCTGGCCATCGTACGGCCTGAGCGTAATTGGGTTATCCGCTGTGCCGTTGTGTGGAAACGTGACAGTTTCTCGGTAGGTGCCCTCGCAAATAAGCAACGTGTCGCCCGGCTGGAGCTTGTTCACCGCGGCCTGGATGGTCCGCATTGCCTGCGCTGCTCGAAGGCCGAGTCCGGTGTTCGTGTCGTTTCCTTCAGTCGATACATAGAAGACGTTGGCGGTCGCCAGATTGCAGACAATCCATGCGAGAATGGATAACGGCAGGACTCGAAGCGTGCTCATGAGCGGTTGTCCTAATGCGGGCTGTCTCTGTAAATAGAGCGTCTAGCGTTGAAAGGCGGAAAATGTGCGGATCGAATGGGCTTGGGGCAAATATATTCTCAGCTTGCAAGCTGAGATCCCATATTTCCACCCCCTATTTTCCGGCGGGCTTGTCCCGGCGGAGAGATGTGGGTAACGACAAGCCTGAAAGGCCATCGTACGGTTCTTGGTTTGCAATCAGAGAGCGAACAGATCGTGTGCCAATGTTTGCCACTGTTTATGGTAGCATGTATTGTCACCTACTGGACCACCGCAAGGATTTTTCCGCGCTGCTGGTTCGTGAAAGTTTGTTTTTTTCGGCAGAGCCCAGAGTCCAGCGAGCGCGGACCATCGGCACCCCGAGACGGCAAGTCAGATTCGACTGCGGACTTGCCGCTCCGCGACTGGGCAATTTCAAGATGAAAGAGCCAGAACGATGATTCGATACTCCATTCTTTTTTCCGTTTGTGTGGCGGGACTGATTGCAGTCGATTTGTCACTCGCCGTGGAGACCGTACGTGTCGATGCAGCTTCGGGCGCACCGCGGCTGACCGTTGACGGCAGATCGGTCCGGGCACGTATGTTTTGGGGCGGGCCCGGAAGCCGTCCGCTGCAGATCGGTCCCACCGGCCGGGAGGTGACGTTCGAATTCAAGGCGACCGAGGACGAACCAGTAAGCGCAACCATGCATCTGAGGTTCGGACATGTGCGGGGGAGTGTTTTTCTGGACGATATTCGTGTCGAAGCGTTGGACGAGAATCGTGATGTGATCCCACTCTGTACATTCGAGAACGGTGACCGGTTTCGCCAAGAATGGACGATCTGGCCCGAAGGGAGTCGGAATACGGTGGGGACCGTTCAAGTTGTTGCCGGTGTCGGGCGTGATCGATCCAGCGGATTGCAGGTCACACTCGAGAATCCAACGAGCGGGTCTTGGCCGGACTTTCACATCTATCATCGTCCGAATTTGGCATTGAAGCGAGGCCATCGTTATCGAGTCAGCCTTTGGGTACGTGCCAAACCGGCCCGCGCGATGACAATTGCCTTCTACCGACCGGGCCGTGTTTACACTCGTCTGGGCGGTGCGCCCAGTTGTTTTGAACACGAGATCAAACTGGCGGCGGATGCCGGTGTCGATTTCGTCAGTTTCCCCGTCCGTATGCCCTGGCCACGTCCAGATTCGCCCGTCGATTGGACGACAACCGATCGTCAGTGCCAGACGGTTCTGAATGCGAATCCGGACGCACTGTTGTTGCCTCGAATCGGCATGGGTCCACCAGGTTGGTGGCGCGACGCGCATCCCGACGAGATGATGGTATGGGACAAGGGACCGCAAAAACACCGTGACGCTTACGTGGGGTCGCCTCTTTACCTGCGGGATGCCGGCCGACAGCTCGGATTGCTGGTCGAGCACTTGGAGCAGAAGTTTGGACCGCACGTTGCCGGTTATCATCCATGTGGGCAGAACACGGGCGAGTGGTTTTATCAGGAAACGTGGGGAGCGGCGTTGAATGGCTATTCAGAGAGTTCTCTCCATGCGTGGCGACGCTGGTTGGCGACGCGTTACGACAGTGACGCGGCACTGCGATCCGCATGGCATGACTCGAATGTGACGCTTGACGGTGCAGCCGTTCCATCGCCCGAGGCGCGTCGTGCCGCGCCGGCCGGATTGCTGCTGGATCCGGTGACACAACGATCGCTGATCGATTTTGCCGAGTTTCAGCAACGTATGATGGCCGATTGCGTTTGCCATCTTGCTCGGGTCGTACGCCAGGCTACCGCCGGCAAGAAGTTGGTGGTATTTTTCTATGGGTATGTGTTCGAGTTCGGTGCGATTCGTAACGGTCCCGCCACATCCGGTAATTACGCGCTTCGCCAGGTGTTACAATGTCCTGATATCGATGTGCTTTGTTCGCCAATTTCCTATTTTGATCGTGGGATTGGCGAAAGCGCGCCCGCAATGACGGCGACAGAGAGTGTTGCGCTGGCCGGGAAAATGTGGCTCTATGAAGATGATACGAGAACCTGCCTTGCGACCGGCCGATTTCCTGGATGGCAAAGTGGAGTCGATACGATCGAAGAGACTCGAAAACTGTTGTTACGGAACACGGCCCAGTGCGCTTTAAGAAACTTTGGTACCTGGTGGATGGATCTGGGCTCGAGCGGTTGGTTTGACGATCCTCGCATGTGGGCCGAAATGATCAAACTGAAGCCGCTCGATGAGCAACTGCTGGAAAAACCGCGGCCCTTCCGACCTGAAGTGGCGGTTGTCGTGGACGAGCAAAGCATGATGCGGGTGGCGGCCGGCGGTGACGCCGTGACGCGACCCGGCGTGTACGAAGTGCGACGTCCGCTGGGACGAATGGGGGCTCCGTATGGCCAGTACCTGTTGGATGATGTGATCGCGGGACGCGTGCACGCGAAAATGTACGTGTTCCTGACTGCATGGTGCCTGACTGCGAAGCAGCGGCAGGAGCTTCTGACAGCAACACGGGGTGCGCTCAAGATATGGTGCTACGCACCCGGGTACGAGGCCGCCGATCGTGTGTCACTCGACCTGATGAAGTCGTTGACAGGTTTTCAATTTCGACGGACGGCGTCCTCGAGAGCGTGGGCCGAACCAACCCAGGTTGGCAAGCAGTTGGGGATGACGCAAGACTTTGGAACCAAAAGACCTGTCACGCCGTTGTTCGCGGTAACGGACGCGAAAACCAATGAGACGCTTGCCACCTATCCGGACGGCACCGTCGCCGTGGCAATTCGGAAAACGAATGATGGCCTAGCACTGTTCGTCGGACCGCCAGGGCTGACAAGCGAATTGCTGCGCATGGCCGCCCGAAAGGCCGAAGTACATTTGTTTACTGAGGTTGATTGCAATGTCTACGCCAACGGACCGTTCTTGTTGCTTCATGCGTCGCAAGACGGATCTGTGGAGATCGATACGGGCCACTCTGAACCGATTCGCGATCTAATGACCGGTCAGACGATTGGTTCCGGTCCAAAGATCTCACTGAATCTGAAAAAGGGCGATACACGGCTCTTTCTTACCGAGTAAGCAAGACAGACACAACACAACCACAGGCCGGCAGGGCCGCCACCCGCTGAGCCAAACATGGGATGATGCCAATAGATGAGGAATGGGATGATTCAAGCCAACAGAATTCGTCGTACGTCAATGATACTCGTGTGGGGTGTTGCGGGGTTGGTCACAGCGGCTGAGTTTCGGCCACCCTCGATTCCACTGGTGGCATGTGATCCGTACTTCAGCATCTGGTCATCGGCG
>JAJSAJ010000333.1 GCA_024274855.1 Planctomycetota bacterium
AACTGATCCTGTATCCGACAATCAACAAGGTTCTTCTGTTTGATCTCAAGACAGATCCTCACGAAATGAAGAACCTCGCAGACCAGCCGGAACACCAGATAACGGTGAAACGGCTCTTTCACCAGTTGCTGAAACTGCAGAAGGAAACCGGCGACGAGCTGGATCTCAGATCATCGTTCCCGGAACTGAGCCGCGATTGATCCTGGTAACGGCCAGCCGATGAAATTGGGTATTTTCAGCCCCGGCGGAGCCTTCACACAGTCCACCTACAGTGCACGCCTGCACCCGCTATTCCCTTCACATGGAAGCCGCTTGCTTTAGCATGCGGAGCCTTCACACAGTCCACCTAAGTGCACGCCCGCACTCGCTATTCCCTTCACATGGAAGCCGCTTGCTTTAGCATGCGGAGCCTTCACACAGTCCACCTAAGTGCACGCCCGCACTCGCTATTCCCTTCACACGGAAGCCGCCTGCTTTAGCGGGCGGAGCCTTCGCACAGTCCACCTAACGCCCGGCCTGCAGGTGTGCTCGAACATGGTTGGTCGTTACGCTGCCGGCCGTCCGCAGGAACGCTGACGGTGCCCAGAATCCCGGGGCGTTCCATAGCCGGATTGCACCTGGGTTATGTTGCTGAATCCAATGGGTTCCATTGTTCATGACGGCAAAGGCGACATCGTTCGGCGACTGGTCAGGACGCTGCTGGGATGTAGGGTGACAAGCTCGCGGCCCCCAACCGGAAGCTGGTAACCGCCGGTATTGCGAGCGCCGGCACATCAGAATCCGGTCACCACGCGCCCATACGCATTCTCACTCGCCACGCGACTGCTGGTGTGCCGGCGCTCGCCGTGAATATTACGGATGATGGAAAACTCTCGGCGGCGAGCTGGCCACCCTACTGCTGCTCGATTCGGGGCCGATCGATGAGATCGAGCCAGACTTCGTCCCAGCGGGCTGGGATAGAAAGCACCACACCGCGTCGGGTTGCCGTTTCCGTATCGCAGCGCGGTCCCACTCGCTCGAGTGTCAAACGATCCCACATTATCCAAACGACATCATTCCTTCCCCCACACCTCCAGCTCGGCAAGTGTGGTACGAGCGCTGGTGCGGGGACCGAAGATGAGACGTGCAAAGCGGCGTGCTTTACTGGGGCGGCCCGTAACGGTCAGATCGAGAACATCTTCACCCGCATTCCGGCCTTGGGCGGTGCCGAGCGATGTCCAGGTTTTTCCATCAGCGCTTCCTTCAAGTCGAACGTCCGGCAGGAAACCGGAAAAGAAGATACGCGCACGCAGAATTGCGCGAGGCTCTTTGAAATCGAAGGTGACGGTGACATCGCCCGGGGATTCCCATGTGTCGCCCCACTTCACGATGGATTCGGCGTAAGGCTGGTATCCTGCAGGCTTCACCTTCTCCAGTTGCGGCCAGGCGATGCGATCGGTCAGGTCGCCTCTTGAAAAGGGAATGTTGTGCCCGCCACCGTCATCTGGCGCGGCATCGGGAAGTGGAGACAGCGTGTAGCTTCCATCGACGTCCGCGTTGTGGAGCAGGTGCTGCTCGTCCTCGCGGAACTCGACGTAGTTGTTGGTGAGACAAATGCCGGTCGGACCGGGTGGATCGACTGTCTTAAACGGTGGAAACTTGAAGCGCCAGATATCTTGTCGGACTGAAAACCCCAGTCCTCGCTGGAGTGACGTGAAGAAGTCACGCCACCCGTCCGACGCGACGGCCGGCATGGAAAAAGGTTGGAATGCGAAGTAGAGCACCATCCCCGCGCCCGACTTTTTCAGCACGATGGCGGGAGAACCATCATCAAATTCGCCCAATGCTACGGCACCCGGCTTCAACTCCAGCGTATTGGGAGTAGAAAGTAACAGGAATCGCTCGGGTTTGTCGATGCCTGGGAACATAGGGTGCGGTTTGACGGTGACAAAGCGACTTCCGTGTGATTTAGGTCCGGTCAACACGGCACCGGTCAGCCGAGTTCGCTCCGTTGCAGTTCGGGAGCCATCGATGTCGAATTCGAAAGCATGTGGGTCCGCGACGATCAAGACGCCACCTTTGGCTACGAAGGCTTCCAATCGCCTACGTGTCGCCGCATCCATGAAGCGACCACGGGGAAGGTAGATTGCTTTGGCACTGGCAGCTGATCGTGGCGTCACAATTCGGTGCTCGTCAATAAACGTGAACCACGATCTTGCCAGCGGCCCGAGCAGCGTGTAGCAAGCTTCGACGGGATCCTGCACCGCTCTGGGACTCGCAAACGCCATGTGCGAGTAATTTGCGAACAAGACGCGGCAGCCCTCGTCCGCCGGGAACTTGAGTTTGTTCTGATGTGCGGCACGATCCATGATTTCCAAAATGGCGCGGTAGCGCCGCGGCGACCCCCACTGGGTCAAGCGATTGTCGCCCTTCTTCTTTCCGGCGTTCGCCGTGTCGGGAATATAGAGATGGAACCCCGAGCCGCCGTTTCGCCACACCTGGGAGTATAACTCCCGAACTTCCTCCGGCGTGGTGTTGTATGCATAGTTTTCCACGTGGACACAGGGCCACACTTCCTTGCCGGTCAAGTCAACCAGTAACCATCACGTTGTCGCAGAGGAACTCGGACCGTTTGTCCTTATCCAGGGTAAGAACGTACAGTATGGCTTGGCGAGCCTCGGCCGTCGTTACGAGCAGTCCGCGTGCGGTTTCCCAGCCGTCGGTCTGGAAGGCATGGCAGAAACCTGCACTGGAAATGGTCTTGCCCTCGGCATTCTTCACCCCGAGACTCATTCTTGCCGCGGAAGGACCTCGCCGGCGTTTGACGTCCATCGACAGAAGATAGCGCGTGTTGGGCCGAATACGAAACGTCTGGTTGAATCCCCAGGTGAAAGGAACAACCAGAACGTGGTTCCCGTCGGGCAGCTGCTCAACTCGACTGTTCTTCCAACCGACCGCTCCGCTTCTTTCGTCCAGTTGTTCAAAGCCACCGTTGACCAGAATAGGCTTAGTTTGCGCCGAACTTGCAGCTGGGAAAAAGAGCAAAGCAGCAATGAAGAACAGCGTTTTTTTGGTGCACACCATATTTATCTCCGAGTCTACAATGCCGCATATGCGACGAGACATGACGTAGCCGTTCACGCCGATGGGGTCTGACGCAATTTTCGGCGGAGAAAGCGTTTCTTTACGCGAACACATTTTGTCGCCGAAAATGGGTCTGACCCCTTGGAAGCAAACCGGTGGCCTACATTCCGTGAACGGTTACGAAAGGACAGGGGTCTTCGTGACATTTTCTTTGGCCGTTTAGCAAAACGCCCCCGTTCACTCTAATATCATTTTTCACCCCCGTGAACGGCTACTCCCCGTTTACCCGTCGAGTTCACCTTGGTGAATGAGATGCTGCACAATCAGCTTCAATTCACCCCAGGAGTACGCGTTGCCAAAATGCTCCTTAGCGGGCGACAAGGCCAGCGAATCAGCTTGTTTAAAGTAGTCCATGACCGGCTGGGCCTTTTCCGAAGACACAAATCTGTCCAGGGGCAATTCTCCGATACCTACGAAGTGGGCCAGGTGGGTTTCGATCGTAGTCG
>JAJSAJ010000334.1 GCA_024274855.1 Planctomycetota bacterium
CACGGCGGGATGATTGGCGGGTTGGGCTACTGTAGCCTGCCGGAAGTTACCGGCAGCGCCGACGATGACGATATCGGCGTCTGCAGCCGCCTGGATTGCTTCGTTGAGGATGCTGTTGGAGCATTGAGGCCATTCGCTGCTGTAGCAAGGGCCACCGACAGAAAGATTGATTACATCGGCGCCATGACTGCGCGCCCAGTCAAAACCATCAGCAATATCAGAAAATGAACCGTAACCACGGCTATCGAGCACTTTGACGGGCATGAGCTGGACATTGTATGCAATCCCGGCCACGCCTAGATCATTGTTTGTGCATTGGGCAATGGTGCCGGCCACATGCGTACCATGGCCAAAATCATCGACGGCCACACCGGCACCACTGAGTTTGGTGAGGGCGTTGTATTCATCGACAAAGGTGCGGCAGGCCAGATCAGTGCCCCGGCTGATGCCCGAATCGAGAACGGCGACGACAGCGCCGCGGCCGGTATTGATTTCCCAGGCTGCCGGTGCCTGGACGCGACCGAAATTCCATTGTAAATCGAAGAGGGGATCGTTAGGGATGAAGTTGGTAGCAAGGGTGCCGTTAGCAGCAGGGGCCATGCGAGACTGCGGCCCAAGCTGGACGGTATAGTCTAGCTCTACGAGCTGCACATCCTCTTGTACCGCCCACATCTTCATCGCTTTGAGTGGAGTTGTTGTGGTCTCGACCGGTACCCGATACCACTCCCCAAAAATGTGGCTCAATCCAGGCATCGGACGTGCTCCTGCCCTCAATTTGACAAGAATGTGATCAGAAGCATGGGGTAAGGCCGGGTTTGCGGCTGCCCCGATTTTGTTCTGCCAAGGCGCGGGAGAGGGTGGCCCAGCCAGAGAAGGTGAGACAGAAGCCACACCCGGCAAGAAGAGTACAGTAAGGAGGAAGAGAAGTAATAGGAGAGAACGTTTCATGGCACAGGCAGTGACAATCAAAGAATAGCCATAGCGTACCGCAGGTATAAGGTAGGAGCAAATATTCGTGCATGAAGTAAGCCCGGCGATGAGCGTCGAGATTGGGTGGATCGCGCGTGCATAGGTGTGAGGAATGGGGTAGGGGTGAGGCATTCCTTCCCCATCTCTCACGGCCAGATCTGTTTTTGCTCGTAAAGAACTTTATCGGCGCGTTGTTGTGGGGGGAATTGCTCACCCGGCCGCGGGGGTGTGGGCGGTGCCTCCAGACCTGCCAGGTCTCATAAAGCAGAGGACATGCAGACCCGCCCGAGCACGGATCGGGCTAGGGCGTCGTCACCCATCCCCCGTTCGCCGCGTCCAGCACATCCTAGATGCGTCTGAGGGGGGAAGCACCGCATCCGTGACGCGGTGAACGCTAGGGCGTGGCAAATGCGAGGATTACCGCAGATGCGTCGGGCGCATTCCTGATGCGCTGAGCTATAACCTGGCCCCTGAGCCCTAAATTGATTCGGAAAGTTATTTTCGCGTTTTTCTAGGATTGATCGGCGTCACTAAACATTTCGGTGCAGCTTCAATTGCAGCGCCGATCACCACAAAACAGACGTCCCCACGAAATTGCTTTCATGGGGACGCCCAGCGAGAGGGATGGTGAAGAAGATGGTGAGGAGGAGATGGTGATTCTATGGGCTGACGAGAGGGAAGAAGAGTTTGTTGGCGACGACTCGGACATACCCTGGCAGGACGTCAACGGCAAGGGTGCCGCCCTGGATGTCGGCGAAGGTGCTGACATCTGCACTGAGGAGGCTTTTGTCACCGGCATTGCCCACGGCACGGAAGGTAATATCGGCCAGCTTCACTTCGCCACTGACGCCTGCGCTCGACAACATATTGAAGCGAATGGCGTCTGGTGGCGTCCCGTCTTGCTCGTAGGAGATGTTGCACAGCTTGAAGTCGAACAGGGCGTCGGGATCAGCCTTGCAGGCAAGGGGCTGGAGGATGGTGGGATCGTAGTGGAGCTCGACGGCTGCGGCACCTAGGTCGCTTGCACCCACGTTGGCGGTGGTGTGGATGGTTACATCCTCCCCAGGCAAGACCTCGATGGCTTGCACTTGCACCGTACTCGTTTGTAGCCTATCCAGATTCAGTTGCAAGGATTGAGCCCTGCTGCTAACGGGA
>JAJSAJ010000335.1 GCA_024274855.1 Planctomycetota bacterium
TGAAATGCCCCTTCCCCGCTCGCTCCCCGCCGCCAAAAGCGGCGGGGAGCGAGCGGGGCCTTTGGAGTGACATGTTGCTCTTTAGCTCAATAGACTCGCTCACCAACGGCACAAGGCCGTTGGGGTCGATTAACCGCAAAACCGCAGTGAGATGCAAATCCTACTGCAGACGGCTAAACAGTTACAAACATGGTAGCCGTTCACACCGCTGGGGTCTGACGCAATTGTCGGCGGAGAAAGCGTTTCTTTACGCGAACGCATTTTGTCGCCGAAAATGGATCTGATCCCTTGGAAGCGAATCGGCGGCCTACATTCCGTGAACGGTTACAAAACATGATACAATGCGTTCGGTGTCCAGTTGGCGGGAGACTTGCGATGGAATTGGAATCAATTACGTGTAATCACTGTGGGGCTCCTTTGCAGGTTCCTTCCACGGCGGATTATGTGACATGCAATCACTGTGGAAGTCAGTTGGCCGTGCGCCGCGGCGGTTCGGTGACGTTTACGGAAGTTGTCCAGCAGTTGAGCGAAACGACTGAGAACCTGGCACAACAGGTGTCCAAACTGCGTCACCAGACCGAGCTCGAGACTCTAGAGCGGCAGTGGGAGGCCGAGCGCGAGTCGTTCATGGTCACCAATAACACGGGAGCAAAACGCCTTCCGGATGAGAGTTCGTCCATGTTGGGTGGAATCATCACAACGGTGTTTGGACTGTTTTGGACCGTCATGGCGATTGGCATCACATCATCCGCCCCGTCATTCGGCGTGTTCGGCATCGCCAAACTTGTGTTCCCGGCCTTCGGCGTCCTGTTCATCGTTTTTGGCATCGTTTCAGCCGCACGGAATTCGCGGAAAGCCAGAGAATACAAAGTCGCTGAACAGGCATATCGGCGCCGCCGCCAACGTTTGCTGGATGACGAGCCTTAGACCTCGCTTCCCCGCAAGGTTTCACTGGGCGGCAGGGCCACCAACCAACACCAAGCTACCGTGCAGGGCCAGAGCGAAATAACCACAGAGACCTGAGAACACGAAGAAGCAGTGTTTTGGGGAGGGCGAAGCTCCTGCTGAGCCGATTGTTTTGTCGGCCAGCACGGCTCGGCAGGAGCCTCGCTCTCCCGTTTTGAGACAAACACTAGTGAAGATAAGTGGTGATCCGTGTTTCACTTTTTCTCCTGTTCAGTCGATGACTTGCCACTTGGCTGAAGTGTTCCCTTTTTCTATCGATGGGCCTCTTCAGCCAACTCCATCGCGATGCGTGACCACTCCCACAGCCGTTGCGGTTCGTAGCGAACTGTGGAGATGTCTTTCATGATCAGCTCAATATGACACTGGCCGTCGGCCGCATCCAGAAAGGCCTTGATCTCGGCCCGGGCACGTTCGGGGCTCCACGTATCCTCGGCCAGAATGGCGGGCGATGGCTTGCGGCTGATCACGTAGTCCGCTCCGATTTCCCGAATCGCTCGTTCCGTCCGGCACCACGGGCTGACCGAAATCTTCCTCAGATTTGGGATGCGACGCAGAATCTCCATCTTGCCATCTAGTGGCTCGCAACATCCATAGTAGGTCAAGCCCCATCGCTCGAGCCAACGCATGTCGTGTTCGATTGCGAAGTCCCATTGCATTCTCGGAGAGACTTCCGAAAAAATTTGCGCGTTGGAACAGCCCCACATGTTGTGTGGCTTGACGTGTGCCGGATCGAAGTTATCACCGGGAAGATCGTTCGTGTATCCATAGCCACCGGATCCAATGCGCGTATTATCACAGTCCAGCGACAGAAGGTTCTGCTGGGCGAATTGGTCCAACTCAACCATCCACGCATCGACCATGCGCTCGACGGCCGCGTGTACAAACGCGGGACGCTCGATCATATCGAACATCGCTTCTTGAATCCCCCACCACCGAATCAAATAGTCCCAAGGCGTAAACCAGATATGCGTCTGGCCGGATTTTCTGACAGGAAGGATGCCGTCATACAGATCGCACATGGCTTGGTAGCGAATCTCCGTCGCCTCGGCATTATGATGAATCACCGGCATCTTGATCTTCTCGATGTCCTCGGGATTCTTGATCTGCACGTTAAAGTGACGCGATACGACATCATTCGTTTTGTCGGTCATGACGACGTCGACATCCTCGATAATGCCAAAATCCGTGCTATGGATAGCCAGCGGGCAGGTTAGGTAGTTGTTCACCACCATATCGCCCGGCAGATGTCGCCATTGGTACAACAGTTGCCGCAGTTCAGTCTCTTGATTGCGAGCCCATCGCCCCTCGCACGTCAGGGTAAGCTCGTCGTCCACATTCATCTCGTTCCAACAGATCTCGTTGATCCAGACCATTGGCCGTTCGGACTTGAGATCATTCAGCTCTTGCCACAGCTTTGCCTTCTCTCTGTGGGTTGGAAGGGCCGCGATCTCCGCAACTTGGGATGCAAGTCGGCGCAAGACATCCTTTTCGGCTGATGACAAACGAATCGGTTCAATCTCAACAGGCGGTTCATAGTGGCTGGGATCGTGCAACATGATCAGTTCCTTTTGCCGGGGCGCATTCAAGCCTGCAACGAAGGCCCCGTTGTTCGAGTTTCAGTATCTGCTCAAAGGCCGAAACTCGAGCGACAAGCCCAGCGACCATCGGGCGCCTCCGACGTGCTCTGAATCATGACTTGTATGGATTTAACGCCCGAATTACGCCAACCGAATCGCTATGATCGTCTGCAGACGCCGTGTCACGGCCTTACCCTGTCAGTCGCTGCGTGTAACTCGAATTCAACAATGGTCGGAACTTCGTTTGCTTCCAAAATATTCAGGCGAAATTGCTGAGCGGTCACCGGTTTGAAGTGTAACGTTTTCAGCGCGCCAATAGTCGTGCCCGACACGATGGTTGTCCACTGGCCATTCATTTCGGATTGCAATTCGAACCGTTGGACACGGTTCCAACCGGCCTCGTCGATGACGGCATGGTTGACGGCGACAGGCTTGCCAAGGTCGACGCTTAACCAGCCACTACGACTGTTGGGCGAGGCTCCCCAACGTGTATTCGGATCGCCGTCAAATGCTTGTGTTGGGGCATAGTGGGCATCCCATTGACTGGAAGCTTTCGCCGATTTTCCCTGGGAGACCGGTGGCGGTGGCAGCGAACGTCGGCCGCGAATGTACTGACCGACTTTACACAATGTCTTTACATCAACCTCACGCAGTTTTCCCTCGTAGTTGGGACCCGCATCGATCGAGAAGATATTGCCATTCTCCACGGCACCCAGATAGTCTCGGTAAAGCTTCTCAGCAGGCAGGCAGAGCCCATCATGTTTCGGCAGTGAATAGAACCACATAGCCCCGCCCTTGTGTGGCGGTTGGATCGGATACGTGAATTCGGCGACCAGATAGCCCTTGTAGGTTGCTTCGGCCCGTTCGTTGAATCCCGAAGCGCTCGTGTCTCCGAGCTTGCCGGGTTTCCCACGTTCCCTGAGACAGATGCGTCCGGCCGGCGTGCCATGATTGAATCCGACAAAGCAGTCCGGCTGAAACGTGTGTACCCACTTGACGGTATCGGCGTGGCTGAGCCCACCGGTACCGACGGCGTGATCCATCCAGAAGAACTCGATCGGGCCATATTGGGTACAGAGTTCCTTGAGCTGGGCTTTCTTCACGTCCGGATTGCTGCCGCCACCACCTGCACCCCCCTTCCCATCCTGGGCGCCCGGCCAATTCCAATCGCCTTCGGAAAAGTACAATGCCAGTTTGATTCCGTACTTGTCACAAGACTTGCGGAGCTTCTTGAGCACATCGATTCCGAGCGGGCTGTTTGTGACCTTCTTGTCGGTGGTCGCAGTATCCCAAAGGCAGAATCCGTCGTGGTGTTTTGTCAAAAACAGAATATACCCCATTCCAGCCTCTTTGGCCGTTCGACACCACTGGTCGGTATCAGCACCGGTCGCACGAAAGTAAGACGCGTCTTTGTCCTGCGTCGGTGTCCACTCGCGCCCGCTAAAGGTACTGAAACTCCAGCAGATGAACATTCCCCATTTCATCTCCTTGATCTGTCTCGCTCGAACGGCGGCCGGGGTTTTTACCGGTTCGGCAGACGCGGTGTTCGCGGCAACGATCAACGTCGCCAACACCATCATTCTGATTCTCATTCCATATCTCCATTTCTCGGACACTGCCTGAATCTCGCTCACTTCGAGTTGATCCGCAGGGAGTGGTCCCGTTCGCTTGGTAAGGTGGTGAATGTCGTGATTCGGCATGGTGACAGCGCGGAGAAAGACGATGGACAATTGTCTCGCCCCGCCACTACTGAAACATGGCCCGCGTTTTTCGGGCCAACACTTCTTGTAGAATTAACCATATATCCGTGGACAGGCTCCGTCAACTTGTTGCCAATCGAGCGGAAAAATGTGTCGTAGTAGCTGAAGACCATGTGGATTTCGGATAAGATAGAGGGCGATCGGCGGGAATGCACCACAGCCCATTGTGGTCCGTCCGGCGTGAAAGACATGTTCAGGTCGCTTTCACACGACCGGACAATGAAAAAAGTCATCGCTATAGCCTTCGTATATGGTACGCAGGACGACGCGTCGTTTTCACGATCCGAGAGATCAGTATTCAAGTTCTTCAGGAGAGTAACATGAGCCAGGCGGAAAATACGTCCAATACAACTCGCCGACGTTTCCTGCATCAGGTCGCGCAAGGCGGTGGTGCGGTCATGGCCGGCGCAGCCATACTCGGCAGCCCCCTGCCGGCCGTGCATGCAGCGGAGGACAGCACGATTCGGCTGGCGTTGATCGGCTGTGGTGGCCGGGGAACGGGGGCTGTGGCAAACGCACTTAAGATCGATGACCAAGGGCCCATCGAATTGTATGCGGCTGCGGACCTCAGCCGGCAACGCATGGACATGCGTTTGAAGGCAATCAAGAAAAAATACTCGAAAAAAGTGAATGTCAGTTCGGACCGTAAGTTCATTGGATTCGACGCTTACAAGAAAGCGATCGACGTATTGCGACCGGGTGACGTCGCGCTTTGTACGACTCGCGCGTATATTCGCGCCGTGCACGTTGAGTATGCCGTCAAGAAGGGTATCAATGTGTTCATGGAGAAGCCGTTCGCTCCAGATCCCGTGGGGTTGCATCGCATGCTGCGAGCTGGAGAGGAGGCAGAAACAAAGGGAGTGAAGATCGCCGCCGGGCTGCAATGCCGCCACTCACCCGCTCGAGCCGCGCTGATCGAGAGAATTCAAAGTGGCGATATGGGAGACCTTTCGTATATCCGTGCCAATCGCCTCACCGGCCGACGCTGGATGAGAGACCAGGGAGACAAATCGAACGATCTGTTGGAGCAACTCCAGTTCGGCAAAGCTCAGCTCATGTGGGTTGGATCGGGACACATGGTCGATAACTTGATTCATCAGATTGACGAATGTTGCTGGCTGATGGACAGCTGGCCGGTCTCCTGTCACGGCATGGGCGGGCGCGAAGATGGCAGCGACGATCATGGTCAGAACAATGACATTTACTCGATGGAGTATACGTTCCCCAACGGCAAGAAAGCGTTTTGCGGCTTTCGACGCGCGCTCGATGGCCAGCGCGAATTCGCGACGTTTGTCCACTGCGACAAGAAAGCGGGCCAGTTTTCCGGGAATGTCCACAAGGCTACCGTCCATACGTATAAAGATCTGCACATCCACAAGGACAATGTCGAATGGACACCCACGCCGGATGCACACAACCCCTGGGACTACGAATGGATCGATTTCATAACAAGCATTCGCAGTGATCGCCCACACAACGAAGCAAAGCGAGCCGTCTATTCCGACTACGCGGCGTTGATGGGCCGGGCGGCGGCTCACTTGAATCGGACAGTCACGTGGGAGGAAGTTACGAACTCGACTTTCCAGTTCTGCGATCATCTGGATGATCTGACCATGGACAGTCCGCCACCGGTGAAGGCCGATGCCAAGGGCTATTTCCCAGCGCCGGTTGCGCGCAAGTGGAACGAGCTGTAAACGCTCTGTTTCGCGGTGTCCTGGGATTGTGGAGCGGCCCGCCGGCTAGCCAAATCGTTAAACGGACGCCTACGTCCGTTCATCCGACGGACGTGGGCGTCCGTCGGACAATGAGCACCAGGGCCTCGCGTGTTGGTTGACGCGCGTATTCGATCAGGTTGGATGATAGCAAGATCCAATGCCGTTCATTCGACGGACGTGGGCGTCCGTCGGACAATGAGCACCAGGGCCTTGTGTGTGGGTTGGCATGTGTATTCGAACAGGTTGGATGATGGCAAGATCCAATGCCGTTCATTCGACGGACGTGGGCGTCCGTCGGACAACATGCGCGCATCCCTCCACCGCTTACGGCAACAGAGGCAACTGCCAGGGATCACGGCGAGGACGGTCCAGTTGCTGGTTGTCGGTCTCGTTATCAAAGCACCATTTCTTCGGATCATATTGGTATGATTTCCGGTTCCAGTAGGCCAGATTGAAAAGATGGCAGACGGCAACGCTGCGCGCGCCAACTTCAACCTCGGCGACCGGTTTCTTGCGTGACTTGATGCAATCAACCCAGTTGCGGTGATGGTCACGCGACCGGTAAAGATGCACTTCGTTGCCGCCGATCGGCTCGGTGGCAATTTCTTTGGGATCACTGGAGATGTGTCCTCGATTGATGTACATTGTTCCCCGGGTACCTGTGAACGTACAACCGCTTGGTCCGCCGTGGACCATCTCAACGCCGTTGGCATAGACGACTCTTGCGCCGGTCATTGCCTTGGGATCTTCGGGAGGATGAACCTCAACGGGTCCCGACTGATCCATGTCGAGCGCCCATTGGGCGATATCGAAGTGGTGTGCTCCCATATCGGACAATCCGCCCCCCGCGTATTCTCGATAGACGCGCCACGCAGGGAAATGCTTGTGGACACCGCGGGGACTCAATATCGAGTTGTACGATCGCATTGGGGCCTGGCCGAGCCACATACCCCAATTCAGACCGGCCGGCATTTCCTCTGCGGGTAGGTCGCACCAGCGGCTCGATGTCCCGACGCCCACCACGACCCTCTTAATCTGCCCCAAGCGGCCGCTGCGGACAACCTCGCACGCGTAGCGGAACGGTCCAAAAACACTGGATCGCTGCTGGCTGCCGGTCTGAATTACGCGTTTGTACTTGCGTGCGGCTTGGATACAAAGCTGTGACTCACGCAGCGTCAGCGTCAACGGCTTCTCGCAATAGACATCTTTCCCGGCGATGCACGCCGCGACCAGTGGGATTGTGTGCCAGTGTTCGGGTGTTGCAATGCAAACGGCATCAATGTCCTTGCGTTCAATAATCTTACGGAAATCGTCAGTTACGTCGCAGCCTCCGTAGGCCGAGTTTTTCTCTTTCTCATAAGTGTCCACGCGTTTCTTTGCGTGCATCCGCCTCGCTTCACTGACCTCGCACACTGCCAGGGTTTGGATATCGGGATAGCGAGGCAGTGTTGAAAGATGATAGTCATTTGCCATCTTTCCTGCGCCAATGAACCCAAGCGTAATCCGTTCACTGGGCGGTGCTACACCACCACGCCCCAACGTAGCCGCGTTGACGATCATTGGTGCGGTGACCAGGCCAAGTGATGTTCTGATGGCTTGACGCCGTGTGACCTTGCGAGCCATAGATGTACCTTTCCGAGTTAATCAAGGCGTAGCCGTTCACGCCGCTGGGGTCTGACCCCTTGGAATGATCGACCCCAACGGCCTTGTGCCGTTGGTGAGCGAGTCTATTGAGCTAAGGCCGGCATGTCATGCCGACGGCCGCTCCCTCCCCGCCGCCTTTGGCGGCGGGGAGGGAGCGGAATGGGGGTTTTCATCACATGCTTTTTAGCTCGAGAGACCTATTCACCCATGGGACAAGCCCATGGGGGCCCTTCGACCAACGCGCGTTCTCCATTTGGCTAAAGTGTAACAAAAAGTGACAAGTGACAAATGCCGCTCCACGCACTTTCGCCGTGAATGGTTACGGACCGTCACAATTTGAGAGTCTGACCGTTCCCACTAGAATCTGCTCGGTCGAATGGCGAGATACCTATTCCGGAAGAGTCACCACGACGGAAACGGTTCGAGTCAGCAAAGATGCCTTGTTGTTGGACTTGCCCCGATCGCCTCCCCCAAACCCGATCCCCGTTTGGCCAAAGACGGCCAACCGTAACGTGGGCTTCGTCGGCAGCAACCAAGACCTTTCGCTCGATTCGCGAGTCCGTGTTCGCGGCGTTGCCTCTTCGCCGTGGCTGAACAACTCTGCGCGTCTCCGCGTTCTCCGCGCACTCTGCGTTGAGCAGCCCACCCCGAGACGATATGCAGCGCAGAGGGGGCAGTGAGCGCAGAGGGAACGCAGAGTATCCAGGTACAGGAACGAATGGCCATAGGCAGGGAGGTGTGGACACGGCGTTTCAGCGCGGTATGATACCAGGGGTTTGTGGTTGAATGACAGCCGCCGCGCTGGTGATGGCTCGCGAATCGGGCCATGACAAGAACCGTCCACCAAGTCATCACTTTCCACCCGGCGGCACGCCTCGTTCGTATCATGCTCGATACTCCGCTGACGAGCA
>JAJSAJ010000336.1 GCA_024274855.1 Planctomycetota bacterium
CTCCAGGTCCAAACTCGATCAACTGATCGGCAGCTCGCAACATCGCCTCCTCATGTTCGACAACGACAACCGTATTTCGCCGGTCTCGCAAACTGGCAATCGTCTGGATCAGCCGATCAACGTCACCAGGGTGCAGGCCGGCTGTCGGCTCGTCCAGGACGTACAGCATATTGACCAGATTCGAACCGAGTGCCGAAGTCAACGCCACTCGCTGAGCTTCCCAGCCACTGAGTGTCCGGATGGTCCGGTCGAGCGTCAGGTAGCCGAGTCCAACCGATTCCATGTATCCAAGCCGCGCCGCAAGTTGTTGCAGCATCATGGCTGCCACGTTGCACTGCCAATCATCTAGTTCAAGCGAATTAAGCATGCGCCGAGCCTGACGCACCTCAAGACGGACGAAATCGGCGATGTTGTTGCCGCCGAGGCGAATTGCCAGAGCCTCCGGACGCAAACGGTTGCCCTGACATTCGGGGCAAGGTGTGGCACTTCGCCAACGGCTCAGGAAGACGCGCAGATGCATCTTGTACTTACGCCGCTCCAACCACCGAAAGAATCCATCGAGACCTCCAAAGTCGCGTTCTGGAACGCCCTGACGAATGCAACGCAAGGCATCCGGGCCAAGATGGCTGAATGGAACATCCAACGGAATGCCATGGTCGTCGGCCAACGCAATCAGCTCGTCCAGCTCGTGGGAATACGCGGGCGTATTCCAGGGCGCAATCGCGCCCTCTCGAATGCTCTTGTTTCGATCGGGAACGACAAGGTCCATGTCAACATCCACGATGTTTCCAAAGCCTTCGCATTTGGGGCATGCACCAAGCGGACTGTTGAAACTCAAGAGCCGTGGTTCGGGCGCCAAGTAATCCAGATCGCATTGCTCGCATCGCAAACTCCGGCTGAACACGTACCTGGCCCAGACACGACCATTGATCGTCACGGAATCACTCGGTGCTGGTGCATCCCGATCGGACCTATCGACCAGTGCGATGCAGGTGCCATGCCCATGGGTCATCGCCGTCTCCAGGGATTCAATCAGTCTGGCCAGATCGTACTGCCCCGCAGTCAGTCGATCCACGATCACCTGTGCCGTCACCTCGCCAGACGGATCGCCCTGCACATCTGACCCGGCGTTCTCGTCGGCCAAGTCGATGACCCGTGTTCCAATAACCATTCGAATGAAACCGTCCTCGCGCAAGCCGCGAATCCGTGCTGGGAGGTTTGCGGAAACACGCCAAGAAACAGGGAATGCAATCATCAGTCGCTGCCGTTCAGCGAGTAGATTCTTGATTCTCTCCGCGATAAATTGGGGCGAATCGGCGGTGACCGCCTTGCCGCACCCATGACAAACGATCCGCCCGACACGGGCAAACAGCAACCGCAGATAATCGATAACCTCCGTGGTGGTGGCCACGGTCGACCGCCGGGACCGGGATGTGTGCTGCCGAGTGACCGCAATGGCGGGGGGGATTCCATCGATTCGGTCCGCATTCGGTTTCTGGAAAGGTTCGAGGAACTGGCGAGTATAGGCCGAGAAACTCTCGATGTATCGCCGCTGGCCTTCGGCGTAGAGCGTATCCAAAGCCAAGCTTGTCTTGCCGCTGCCGCTGAGCCCGCAAATGGCGACCAGGCTGCGGTGGGGAATGTCCAAATCCACGTTTTTCAGGTTATGGACACGAACACCTCGGAGCTCGATTTGGCGAGAAGTCAACGGAACCGCTCCTGCTCGGATAAAAGTCGGAAAACGAACCCTGTATGCTACCCACCCTCGCGATTAGCCGCCAGGGTACGGGCCAATCCCAATCCCTCCGTCCTAATCCCGCAACCACCCCGCATGCCCCCGTGAAGCCACACAAAAGATCGCTATAATCGAGTTGGATATCAGGTCGCGACACACCGTAAGTAAATGCAAACAAAGGAACGAAGCAGTATGAAAGTACGACACTACGAACAGGTTCAGCAAGAGTCCGTCGATATGGACGGTGCCGAACAGTGCTCGATAAGATGGTTAATTGGACCGGACGACGGAGCCCCCAACTTTGCCATGCGGCAATTCGATGTGGCAGTCGAGGGGCACACTCCGAAGCACACGCATCCGTACGAGCACGAGGTGTTTGTTTTGGAAGGAAGTGGGGTCGTACTGCATGGCGAGACCGAGCGTCCTTTGCAGCGCGGCGATGTCGTGTTTGTTGCGCCGAATGAAGTGCATCAATTTCGCAACACGGGCGATGTGCCCCTGAAGTTCCTTTGCTTGGTCCCAAACGTTGCCTGTAGTTGACGCTCGGTCCACAACGGATGAGAGAAGATGTAGTCCCACGGATGGCAAAGCAAGACCATGGATAAAGAAGGATTGAAGGCGAGCCCCCCACGCGGCTTGTCCCGTGGGTGAATCAGTTTCGTAGGCTAGATTCGGATCTCCGAACACACCTCCGCGGCCGAGCGGACAACGTTCTATCGAATCGGCCCGTGTTCGAGGCCGCATCAAACCGCCGTTCGCGCAATAGAGTCCCGCGGATGCCAGAGCAGACCCACGGATGGGCGAGGATATAGTCCCTCGGATGGATGAACATAAAGAGAACGAGCGGAGACAGAGAAGTCCGGGATTACGAACCGATATCCCGGTCAAACAGGCTCCGTCCCCTTCGTCTCTTCGCGAAATTATATGATTCACACACGCCGCATCTGGATTATGGACGACGGCCGCGTTGGAGAATTCTGGTGTGCCGACGCTCGGGTTAGGTCGTCACCGATTGCGTACTTGGTCGAGCGAGCTTGTCACCCTACATTGGTTGTGGTCGAAGGTACCCTAGGAGAATAGTCGGACCATGTCAGCCAATGACGTCAAACGCATCACCGAGTTGCGGGAAAAGATTCGGTATCACGACCGAAAATACTACGAGCAAGCGGCTCCGGAAATCAGTGACCTTCAGTACGATCGCTTGTTGGACGAGCTGAAGAAGCTGGAATCCACGTACCCAGATTTGATAACGTCCGACAGTCCCACACAACGCATCGGTGATCAGCCGGCCAGCGACTTGCAGCAGGTGGAGCATCTGGTTCCCATGCTGTCGATCGACAACACATACAGCATTCAGGACCTGCGCCAATACGGCCAGCGTACGTCCAAACTGCTTGATGGCGAACCTGTCGAATGGGTTGTCGAGCTGAAAATAGATGGGGTTGCGGTTGCCTTGGTCTATGAAGACGGCTTGCTTGTCCGCGGTGTCACGCGAGGAAGCGGACGTGTCGGCGACGACATCACACACAACGTGCGAACGATTCGGGACGTGCCGCTTCGGTTGGACGGCCATGATGTGCCGCACGTATTCGAGGTCCGTGGGGAAGTTTACATGACAAACTCGGATCTCGTCGCGTTGAACGAGCGTCAGCGGGAAAAGGGCGCAGCGCCGTACGCTAATACTCGAAATGTCACGGCCGGCAGCATTCGTGTGCTCGATCCGCGAGTTTGTGCCGAGCGTCATCTTCGAGTCTTCTGTCACGGAACCGGGCACTGCGAGGGCCTTAAGGCCACCACACACATGGAGTTTCTGGAAGAGCTGCGGCGTTATGGCCTTCCGCCGACCCCGCACGTGGCCTGTTTGCCCAGTTTTGATGCGGCCGTGCAGCATTGCGATGCGTTGATTGCACGTCTGCACGAACTTGATTTCGAAGTCGACGGCCTGGTCCTTAAGGTCAATCGATTCGATCAGCGGCGGAGACTTGGCTCTACCTCCAGAAGCCCGCGGTGGATCATTGCATACAAGTTCGAAAAGTATGAAGCGACAACACGCGTCAACGAAATCCTTGTGCAGGTTGGTAAGACCGGAACCATCACTCCGGTCGCCGAACTGGAACCGGTCGAATTGGCCGGGACGACCGTCAGCCGAGCCAGCCTTCACAATGCGGATGAGATCGCTCGCAAGGATGTGCGTGTCGGTGA
>JAJSAJ010000337.1 GCA_024274855.1 Planctomycetota bacterium
AATTGCCACAGCCCATTGCCGCACCACGCGAGACAGACTGGTGCGCGACGATGGCTCGGTCGCCCACGAAGGCATCTTTGATCTGGAGACCGGGCGTTTCCAACGCCAGTCGACACATCAGGGCCTCGCGGCGGACAGCTGTTGGGCGCGTGGTCTGGCCTGGTCGCTCCATGGATACAGCCAAGTATACGAACTGACTGATGCGCGAGAGTTCCTGAAGGTTGCCGAGCGGAATGCGGACTTCTGGATCGCAAACCTGCCGGAGGACAACGTTCCGTGGTGGGACTTCAAGGCCGACCTGGGCCTGCCGCCACCACTGGGTGCTCAGAAGGAATCGTCCGCCGGCGCAATTGCTGCAAGCGGTCTGTTGGACTTGGCCAATCAAACGGCCAGTGAAGAGCGAGCCATCGCGTACCGCACCACCGCTCTGGCCATGCTCGATGCAATGATCCAACCCGAATACCTGGCGACGGAAACAACCGGTTGGGAAGGGATTCTGAAACACGGCGTCTACCACACACGAAAAGAGCTCGGGGTCGACGAGTCCGTGATGTGGGGCGAGTTCTTCTTCGTCCAGGCTCTGACAAAGGCCATTCGGCAGAAGCTAGTCGACTGACAGCGAAAACAGCGACTCTCAGTTCGGAACATGAAACCACACATGGATAACAGGAATCCCACGCGATCCGTTCAGATCGGCTCGATGGCAATCGGTGCTCCGCATCCGATTGCCGTCCAGAGTATGACGGCCACGCCTACCCAGGACATTGACGCGACGGTCGACCAAATCCGCCAACTGCAAGCTGCCGGCGCGAACATCGTGCGTATTGCTGTCGACAGCATGAGAGATGTCGAATCGCTCGCTGCCATACGGGACTTGACGACCGCGACTTTGTCAGTTGATCTTCAAGAGAACTATCGTCTTGCCGAGCACGTGGCACCACACGTCGATAAGATGCGGTACAACCCCGGCCATCTGCACCACCACGAGCCCGGGAAGCCATGGCAGGACAAGGTCCGTTATCTGGCCGATACGGCGGCCAAGTTCGATTGTGCGTTGCGAGTTGGCATCAACTGTGGCAGTCTGGACCCGCGGGCCCAACGCCAACACGCTCCGGACGACGGGCTGCAAACCATGCTGCAGAGTGCTTTGGAGCATTGTGAGTTTCTGGACCACATTCGCTTCACACGTTACTGCGTTTCTCTGAAAGATTCGGATCCCCAAAAGGTCCTTGAAGCAAATCGTCGCTTCGCGGCCGAGCGTCCCGACGTGCCGTTGCATCTAGGGGTCACGGAAGCTGGAATGCCGCCCGAAGGAATCATAAACACACGCCTGGCCATCCAGCCACTCCTGCTAGCAGGCATTGGTGATACATTGCGTGTGTCGTTGACCGTCCCGAACGATCAGAAGTGGCAGGAGATCAAAGCGGGTCGTGCAATCGTCCGGGACGTCAAGGCAGGCCGGCCCCACCAAGCAGACCCACTCCATCTGGCACCCTTGAACATCATATCGTGTCCGAGCTGTTCGCGTGTTCAGAACGGTGCGTTTGTCGAATTGGCTCAACGTGTCCGGGAAATGACCCAATATGCCCGCGACTTTCCGATTACGATCGCCGTCATGGGCTGCCGCGTCAATGGACCTGGCGAGACCGACGATGCCGACCTGGGCCTGTGGTGCGGTCCGAACTTCGTCAATCTGAAACGGGGTCCGGAGACACTTGGCAGTTTTCCATACGACGCCGTTCTCGAGCGACTGAAAGAAGAACTCGACGTGCTGATTGCGGAGCGATTCGACACCTGAACCGAACAAGCTGCAACGGTCAAGGACAGCCAAGGAGGTTATCCTATTTCGTGACCGGTCGCGGCGGCAGTTGCCGGCGTGTCATCGGTCATTAGGGTACCCTTTAGCGGATTGCAGCTGCGATTTGTGTAACACCTTCGGTGTAAACAGGTTCGTTTGCTCCACTACCCAGGGTAGCGCCGCGCGGCTGCGCCGCTTTACTTACCCTGGGCTTTGGAGTTTAACGCCTTCGGCGTAAAGAAGTGATCTGGCTGCCGTACACTCGCTTTTCGCGCTGCAAGAGCGGCAAGCACGTGGGGGCAAGATGTTGCTGTCGGGCTGAACGTGCTTTAACGGGTCGAGCAGGTGCCTTCAGGGGACGGAGTGTTGGGGGACGCGTGGAGCCGCGACCTGATGCGCGCCGCGCATATTTTTAGGTAGATTGTGGGACTGCTCCGCCTGCTGAAGCAGGCGGCTTCTGGAGTGCACATCTTGATGGTTCCGGCTCATCCGGTTTAGAATTTAAGATCAAAAAAAGGATTCAACATGTCTGGGCGTCGAATGCACTGCTACTGGAACACGGCGATCCTTGCTGTCATGATGGTGTTGCCTGGTACATGCGGTCAGGTTTTCGGGGGCCATGCCAGCGAGCAACAGATCGATTTGGCTGGCGTATGGCAGTTTGCATTGGACCCACAGGACGAGGGCGTGGCCGGAAAATGGTTCAAGGCCGATCTGCCATCCTCGATCCGTCTTCCGGGCTCG
>JAJSAJ010000338.1 GCA_024274855.1 Planctomycetota bacterium
CCAACGGCCTTGTGCCGTTGGTGAGCGAGTCTATTGAGCTAAGGCCGGCATGTCATGCCGACGGCCGCTCGCTCCCCGCCGCCAAAGGCGGCGGGGAGCGAGCGGAAAGGGGGTTTTCATCACATGCTTTTTAGCTCGAGAAACTTATTCACCCATGGATAAAAGGGGGCAGGACTCTTTTGGGGGTGCCGCGGGTCGTTGTTTTGCGCGTGGGCGACCGCGGTTGCGGAGTGTCGACTCGATGCCCAGACGCCGGGCCGCCGACTCGACCCACGCCGGATCTCCCAACGGGCATCCACGCGCGACGCTGCGGCGCACTGCTGACAGTTCCTTTTCGCTCAACGCGACGTTGACTCGCGTTACCCAATTCGGCAGTCGTGCAATCGGCCAAGGCGAAAGCAGCTTCGGATCTGGTTCCGGGTGTTGCAGCCAACGCCAGAGTGAACTCCAACGCCATTGCTCGGCAGACGCAACCAACGCCGCGCGAAGAGCATTGCGCTCGACATACCGGCAAACGGTATAGAAGTGCGCATCATCCTGGATCGGAAAACTCTTGTAGCGTCCCTGATAAACGTGCCCCTCGCCGGACGTGTGATAATGCGCGTGATAACGCATGGTATGGGTGCCGGTTACCCAACGCACAAAATCACCCACCCACGTCGTTCCGCGAAACTGTGGATTCCAAAAGATGTTTCGGCACGCGTTCTTCGAGTAAGATTAGGGCACTGGTTCACCATTCGGAACCAGGAACGGCCCCTGCCCGACATCCGTTGTTTAAATGCCATACCGTTGCCACATCTTCACATCGAGAGAAAACCATGAGAGAAATTCAATTCTGCTTGACTACGGTGCTATTGATCTTGGCTACCTCGACGCATGCTGCCGAGCGTCGTGGTGATGTTGTCGAAGCGGGAGCTGTCGGTGACGGCAAGATGGATTGCACTCAGGTTTTTCAAACCCTCCTTGATAAGGCCGGCAAATCGGGTGGAGGCGTCGTGCACGTACCAGCCGGTCGTTTCCGTATCAATGGGAATCTCGCCATTCCCGCAAATGTGACCTTGCAGGGCATCTACCGCGTGCCACCAACCAGCGGTCGGAACCCAATCGGGCGACTGACCGGTTCGGTCCTGCTTGCCTATGCCGGTCGTGGCTCGGAGACCGGTCCTCCCTTCATTCGTTTGGCGGCCAACAACGCCGTCATTGCGGGACTGATCATCGCTTATCCGGAGTGGAAACGGACTGACGTACCTCCGGTTCCCTATCCGCCGTGCGTCGCGTCGACAGGAACAGAAAACGTCGGTATCCGTGATTGTTGTTTATTGAATCCGTACGAGGCAATCAAACTGGTTCGATCGCACCGACACCTGGTCCGTAACGTCACCGGTTACCCGATCAAACGTGGCATCTTCGTGGACGAGTGCTATGACATCGGCCATATCGAGAACATCCACTTCTGGCCTTTCGGCCTAGCCTACAATCCGCGTGATCCCTATTGCAAGTGGATCAACACGCACGGCGTGGCATTTGAGTTGGCACGCACCGACTGGCACTACGTTTCCAACACTTTCTGCTTTGGCTACGGCATTGGTTACAAGTTTTCGCAATCGAAGCACGGCAGCACGAACGGCAACTTCCTGGGGCTGGGTGCCGACTCCTGCCAACGTGCGGTGGTCGTCGAACAGGCCCAGACGCCGGGACTACTTATCACGAACGGTGAATTCGTTGGGCGGTGGAGCAGCACCGACGCGGTTTGTTTGGAAGTCGGTCCTCAGGTCGAAGGAAAGGTCAGCCTGGTCAACTGTTCCTTTTGGGGCCCGATCGACCGCTGCGTGTGGATGCGCAGCCCGACCGGGCAATTTACCGCCAACGCCTGCAACTTTGTGCATTGGGACAAAGCGGGCAGAGGGTCCCCGGCAATCCAGGTGGATGCGGGCAAAGCGATCGTGCAGGGTTGTACTTTTGGCCAGGAGAACTTGCATGTCGAGGTTGGCGCCAAAGCCGTTTCCGCACTGTTAATGGCAAACCAGGCCACGGGTGGATTTCGAGTGCGGAACCATGCCGGCAAGCGGACACAGTTGGCGTTGAACGAAACGGATCCGATCCAATGGACAAGAGAGGCGAGATTGAACTACCGGTTGACGATCGGCGAAGCGGGGGATGGACGTTATGTTCTGGGCTGGCATGGCCGCGAGGGCCAGGCGCGGCCGTTTCGTTGGACGATGCCCGGAGCTAGGCTCGTGCTGCCCGCCGTGTCCGGCAAGCGGTACTCGATCTCGTTGGAAACCAACGTCTCTCCCGCCGCGATCTCGCCTGACGCGGGCCTCTATATGGATGGCAGGCAACTTGCGCCGTTGAAAGCCGGAACCGTGCTGACTGCTGATGTTCCGCCTTGCCGAACCGATCAGGTGCAACTGGAACTTCGCTGCAAAGGCTGGGTTCCGCAACAGGCCAACTCTGGCGTGACGGACCCGCGCACACTCGGCATCCAGGTCTTCGGCGTGACGATGTGCGCCGAGCAGGCCGGTACGAAAACCTTCAACGCCAATACGGGAAAATGGATCGCGCCGACAAAACCGAAAGAAGAGAAGTGAGGCGAGTGTGTTGGGATCGCCTTTTTGTTCTATTAGAAACGCGTTTCCGATGCGGCGAAAGCGGCTACAGCGGTAGCAGCAAGTTGCGTGATCTACGTGGCGAGCGAATGGTTGAAGGTCAAGACTTGACTCCGTTAATCAGGCAGCCGCTTCACCAGAGGGGCAAATATCTGCTCATTTTCTCATTCCGGCTGCTTCAGCAGCAAGGGACCGTACGCGATCGGCTGTCGATGGTGTAATCCATAGATGCCGCGGCGCCGCAGTTTCCGCAGATTGGCCATGTCAAACACGGCCTGCAGGATCTGTTCGTCTTTGCCGCCCAATTCCATGAGCGTGCCGTCGGCTTCGATTGTCATGCTGTGCCCTTTGAAACGCGGTCCCGCCCAATTGGCCATCGCAATATACACCCCGTTTTCGTACGCCCGTACGCGCAGCTGGTCGCGACCGCCGTTGCCGCATCGCCAACCGCGCGATGCGGATGGTTTATCAGATCGTTGGTGGTCGTCAAGTATGGCGGCGAGTCGTATCACTTTATGTGATGTTGCCGTCGCTGAGTCAGCCCGTCGAAAAAGCCTGATGCCCTGTTAGCGGTTCGAACGCCGGATGAGACAGTGTGGAGCCTTCGAGCTTCGAATATCTACCAGAGTGGCGAGACCGAACCGTTTGTAGCTGATGGAGCCGTGCCCACAGCCGTCACGTCACTGGACGCCAAGTTCTCAAAATACAACTCTCACGTAGTAGCGCTCAACGTCTGCGCTCATCCCATTTCGCAAATTCAACCATGACAGTGCTTTTCTGTTTCCGGGAAAGGACTTGTACGACATCTGGCCGGGAAGTGGCTACGTCGCGATCAGCCCGAATGGGAAGTGGATCGCTTCAGAAACCCGTGACGGAGCAATCCAAATTCGGAATATTGGCTTGCGCCGACGCGTGCGCACGCTCCGCGGACCGATCGATTCGATGGGCGAGCCAGAGCAGATGGGAACCCCGATGGCCTTTAGCCCGAAGGGTAGACGAATTGCGTCAGACAGTGGGGAAGTCTGGGACACCAGGTACTGGTGACAGATAGTGCGCCTAACTTTGGGTTCAAATCCAGATCTACACCGATGGGCTGGGGAAAGTCGGCGGGCCGCTGCAACCCTGAACGATCGTGAGACAGCTTTTGACCTAAGTCCGGTCACCCACGAAATAGCGGAGCCGATCGTCAAAATGAAGATGTGCCAACTCCGGCGGGGGTGGCACCATCGGAGGGCCTTCAATGACTACCGGGCGGATCTCCGGCGCAGCGAAATCATCGGTTCCCTTACGCGCCCAGGAAGACCATGAGGCAGAGTACGGGGCGAACGGCGAGAACCACCAGGACAAAGTCCGTGGGTGTTGAGGTGCTGACGAGGGATAATCCCAGGCAGAATGTCGCAGCAACTGACAGCCCGATCGAACAGGTCGTACGTGCGGATACACGGATGCTGCCATCGACTGACCCCTGATTGTCGGTTGCCGGAGGATCGATCGGCGTCGCTGGAATTTGCTCCTTGCTTTGCGGCGCGATGTCGATGAGAGATCTGCAATTGGGACATCGCCCTCTGCGGCCGAAGTGTTCGGCGGATACCTGCATCGTGGCGTTACAGTTCGGGCACCGAACGAGCACTTTTGCAGCCACCATCGCCCAATCTCCTTGTGCCTAGAGACAGCAGACTGTCTCGACGGCAGGTTGCCTTCCACGGCAATTCGTGCCGGCGAAAGAGTCCGTTCCTCAGGCCACCGAGCTCGTCGCCCACCTCCATGTAGCCGGCGGCCCCGGGTGTCAAACATCGTTCGTCTCTTGGGACACCCGTGCGTCCTCTTTCCACCGTTGTAACCAACATTCGTTGCGGACGCAAATCCGTGCGTCACGAAGCTCGCTGTTGGGTTATCGATGAGAGACGCGACTCACCGTGGGCAAGTCCAGTAGGCCACTCGCCCCGCGCTCTTTGGGGCCGATGCGACGGCGATGGTGGTAGGGGCGGCCCCCTTTTGTCGAGCCCGAGCCGAGGTTCCTCGTGCCGCCGCCTAGTTGCCACCATCCATGAATCTACCCACTAATTTCCCGGAAGACCCAAATCAAAAAGCATGAGGAGTATCGTGAATCTGACGGAGAGAATCAAGAAGCATAATGCGGCCGTGCGGTGCAATTCCCGAAATCGGGTCTGTTACCGTCAGGCTTGTGCCGTTTGCAAAGAAGATGCGTGCTTTGCCCCGCACGAGTTGCGGTCTCGCCTGCTGCGCTACATGGTCGGCAACGAGGTGAAGTGCGAACGGACATGGCTGGGCCGGTGGCGGTGTGGAGTGTGTGGTCGGACGTTTACCGACCACCCCGACTTTCGTACTGCCGTATAAGCGGTTTGCCACTCCCTGCTTGCTGTCCCGGGCGCGGAAGTACCTCGAAAAACCATGCCTCACGTACCGCCAAAGTGTGCGGCATGATCGGTGTTTGATCGGGTATCCCGTGCCCGCGCAAGAGAGTTCGTCCGTGCCCTCGTCGATACCTCACCAGAGAGTGGTCGACCATAGTCTCATCTGGCGGTTCTTAGCCTGGCTGGGCGGTCTAACGTGGGTCCTGGACGAAACGCGGGCCATGGTCTTGAAGAGCTGCCCCGATTCTATTTGCCATCGGCTCGATGGCAACATCGATCCGCACAAAACGCGTAGCCCCGAGCGTTTGACCAAGTTGGAAACGGCTCGGCAACTCTTGCAGGTGATCCCCGAGTGGGAGGCCTGTTTCGGTTGTAGATTCTTCCCCAAGTTCGCCACAAGGTCCGGGTTCGACTGACGTATGTTGTGACTCCATGACGCTTCCAAGTTTTCGTTATGGAGTCAAAACAAATGCATTACGACGATGATGACTGGGCCGTGTTCTGGTGTTCGCTGCTCGGGCCGATCCTGCTGGACGAAGTCACAGCGGGAGAGCGCCGGCGGTACCTCAAGCAACTGAGCGGGCAGGAAGTGACGCTGCCTGGCGGCCAGCGGAAACGACTGTCCTATTCGACGTTGCGGCGGAAGGTTCGACGGTTTCGCCAGCAAAAGATTGCCGGGCTGCGTCGTCGCCGCCGCAAGGATCGAGGCGCAGCCCGCAAGCAGCGAAAGAAGATGATCGCCCGCGCCGTCGAGTTGAAACGCCAACAGCCGCGCCGTTCGCCACGCACGATCAACAAATTCCTGGCCAAGGAGTTCGGCCGTACGATTCCCACGTCGACCATGAATCGTCACTTCCGCCAGCAGGGAGTGACGCGGCGAAAGCTGGGCGTCGAGGAAGTGAAGATCCGTCGCCTGCTACATCAAACAATGCCTGGCTTCGGCGATCTGTTTGACGATGACAAATTGTATCACAAGTCGATCGCGATGCCGGTTGCCTTGCAGTTCTCTTCCGCCGAAGCGGTTCGAGACGCCGGCGTTGTGG